>JACMMM010000273.1 GCA_014379065.1 Saprospiraceae bacterium | reverse complement strand
GCTTCAGCCGCAGTATACAATCTGCTGCGGCTAAAGCCGCCGCTACAACAAAAACCGCTCTTTCCACTCAGGCCTTGGAAGCATACATTCTTCCCGGCGGCCAAACCACCGATATCGGTTGCGGGCTACGAAATTGTAAACTATATCGCGCAATGGGCGCGGCACGATTTTGAAAAAATAAAGGAGACGCCAAAAACCGCCGATCCGTCGCACGATTTCAAGGGGCGCATCGGAACGCAGATAAATACGTTCGCCCACGGCCAGCACCACGGTGTCAAAATGTTCAGAAGCAAGCCCGTGTCGTAATAGAATTTGTTGGCCTAATTCTGATTGCAAGGCCGCAAAACGGAACTGCCCCTTACGATCGTGTTGCAGCATCCATTGCACCGAGGCGTTGCAGAGATTGCATACCCCGTCGAAGAGGAGGATCGGTTGGTCTGGTGATTGGTTGATTGGTGATTGGTGGATTGGTGTTGGTTGTGACATAATTTTACATTGGGTTTGTACTCGGCTAACTACATTCGCCCACACATTCTAAAAAAATGCCTACAGCGCTCACCATCGTATTTGTCGGTTGCACCATTTTTTTGTCGCACTGGTTTGCGGCGCTTTTTGCCCGCACGAAGATACCCGATGTGCTGTGGCTTTTTCTCATCGGTTTGTTGCTTGGGCCGATATGTCAAGTGGTCACACCTGAAAAATTTGGCGCCGTTGGGCCAGTTTTTACCACTATTACATTGGTTTTCATCTTATTTGAGAGTGGTATTGACCAGCGTTTGGAGCCGCTTATAAATTCTATCGGTGGCACCGCTCGCATCACCACCTACAACTTCGTGGCTACTTGTTTGGTTGCGGGCGGTATCACATTCTACTATACAGATTTGGGTGTTTTGCGTTCTTTGATGTTGGGCAGCATCGTGGGCGGCACTTCGTCGGCAGTAGTCACTACGCTGGCGCGGCAATTCCAGATGGGGGAGCGCACCCGCACAATCCTGATTTTGGAATCAGCATTTTCCGATGTTTTTACGCTTGCTGTTCCACTTACCTTACTCACTGCGTACAAAATTGGCACTGTTGACGTGGCTACCGTGACGGGTCAAATGATTGCCGCTTTTATCCTTGCGGCTATGCTCGGTGTAGTGGGCGCGTTCGGCTGGAGTATCCTCCTCAACAAGATGCGTACGCTCCAAAACACGGTTTTCACGACCCCGGCCTTCGTGTTTATCCTGTACGGTATTGTCGAGATGCTCAATTATTCTGGCCCCATCGCCGCCTTGGCCTTTGGCATCACTCTGGGAAATATTGACGTGCTGGGCCCACCCATTATGCGCAATGCCCTTTCACGCAAGCCCATTTCCTTAAATGATAACGAACGGGCGTTTTTTTCAGAAGCGGTATTTTTGCTTCGCACCTTCTTTTTTGTGTACATCGGGATCTCCGTCCGTCTACAGGATTGGCATTGGATGATGCTCGGCGCAGCCATCACGGGCTTTTTGTTTCTCGTGCGCATCCCTGTGGTGCGTATCTCCGTGTCGCGCAGCACCTCGGCTAAAGATGCTTCTTACATGACTACTATGATACCCAAGGGCTTGGGTGCGGCGGTACTCGCTTCCTTACCAGCGCAGCAAGGCGTGGCAGGCGGGGAAATCATCCAATCTGTTGTGTTTTCTATCATCCTTTGTTCTACGGTGTTCACCACAGTGCTGACCTTTTTGGTGGAAAAAACGTTCATCTCCAACATCTATGTCTGGATTTTTATCCTACTGGGGCTGAAAAAAAACGTAAAAAAAGAACCGAAACCAGAGTCTCAGAGCGAATTGCCAGCACACGAAATTGAAGCAGAAACATCAATTCCAGACGCAACAGAGAAATTGTCGGCCTTAGAAAGTGAGGTGGAAAAGCGTGTCTCAGTCAGAGCGAAACGCGGCAGAAAGGCTGAATAAATATCCAAGGGAATATCCAATATCCAACAAGGAATTTCCAATGTCCAAGTTGGCGTTGGATTCATTCACTCACATTTAAATATCGGCATTGAACCACAATAAATCCTAAGCGCGGAGCTTACTTGGACATTGGAAATTCCTTGTTGGATATTGGATATTCCCTTGGATATTTCCTAATGATCCAAACATCCTGTTCCAGTCCCCAGTTTTTTCGTGTGCCTTCAATGTGCTCGAGGATTTCTGCCTGAGGTTCAAACAATTGCCGGATATAGGTCGGAGGGTGAAAGGCCGCAAAAACCCGGTGCCCTTCCACAACTCTGCCTCGTTCGACGAGTTCGCCCTGGTCAAAATCTCGGCGCTCTTGTTCGGTGAGTTTGTCCCGGAATACGTTGCCGTGGGTGGTTAAGAGCAATACACTGCCCTTTTTAGAAATCCGCATCAACTCATCAAACCAATTTTGATGATTGACTTCTGATAAGTGCGTGAAAATAGAGATACCGTAAACCAGGTCGAAAAACTCGTTTGGGTAGTCAGTAGGCGGGTTTAGTTGGTTGATAGAAAAAATCGCGCCCTCCATGTTTTTTCTACACCAGGCGATTGTTTTCGGGTTGTAATCGGTGCCATGTATCTCGCTGGTATTTCCGAGCAATTTAGGGAAATGTCGCAACACCCTGGCGGGCCCACAACCCCAGTCCAACAGGGTTTTTCCTGTCATGGTTGTGTGTTTTTCAAACAAACCCATAAGCCACTTCGCCGTGCGCTCGCCACCCTCGTAATACTTTTGGTAATCCAATTGGAAAGCCTCAAAAAGCATGTAGTCGGGCGGTAGTTTCACATCAGGGTTCTCTTTTGCAAACCGAGCATTTCGCCCAGCGTTTTTCCATTTTTGATAGGCGTATTTGGCCTTGTCGAGCAAGTGCATCAGACCCAAATCCCGAAACGGCTTTGTCAGTTTTCCTGTGTTCATTTTTGAATGGTGTGATTGTTTTTTTAGCCACTAATTACACGAATTTACACGAATCAATTAGTGCCAATTTGTGTAATTAGTGGCTAAAAACCACCTCAAACCCCACTTTTTTCAAATGTTCCCAAAACTGCGGGTACGATTTTGACACAACTTCAGGATCTTGTATCTCCACCGGACCAAGCATCGCAAAAGCCGCAAAGGCCATCGCCATGCGGTGGTCGCCGTAAGTGGAAAAACGGGGCAGGGCCGATACATTAGCCTTGCCCTCGACGTTGTAAAAGGTTCTCTCGGGCGATTTTTTTGAAAAACGATCAGGCAATTTGGAAAAGGAAACGCCCACTTTTGCCAACTCGGTCTTCAAAGCCCCAATGCGGTCGGTTTCTTTGATGCTTAGGGTTTCCAAGCCACTAAAGACCCCCGTCGTTCCCAGCCCTGCGCACACCACGGCGAGTGTTTGGGCAATGTCGGGACATTCCAAAAAATCCTTTTCAAAAAGCGGTCGTGGCGCCTTGCCCATTTTTTTCAGGCGAACTTTATTTTCCTCAAAAACTGTTTGAATATCAAATTGTTGCATCATGCTTGCCAACACCGAATCGCCCTGCCAACTGCGTTCCTGAAGTCCGTGCAGGGTCAAATCCAAGTCTTCGGAAAACGCCGCCATCGCGTACCAATAGGAAGCTGCAGACCAATCAGATTCCACGGCCAAAAACTGTGGCTCGTATCGGCCAGCTGCAACTACAATGGCCTCGCCCTGCCAATCTATGGATGCCCCAAAATGCCGCATCAGCCCCAGCGTCATCTCCAAATAGGGTCGAGACACGAGTGCGCCTTCGGGCACCAACTCCAGCCCTTCTGGCAAATACGGCCCAATCAGCAAAAGTGCCGAAAGGAACTGACTACTTACATTGGCAGGTACTCGAACGCTACGGGCGCGGGGTTTCATCTCGCCAATTTTCAAGGGCGGATAGCCTTCCTTTCCCAGAAACTGAATGTTTGCTCCGATTTCGCGCAATGCCTCGACCAATGGGCCCACAGGGCGTTCGAGCATTCGGGCCGATCCAGTGAGTATTTGCTCGCCAGGCTGTGTGGCGAGAAAGGCTGTCATAAAGCGAAACGTGGTACCCGCATCGCCCGCATCGAAAGTGCTGCTGTTTTGCTCCAGCAATTGAAGCAAGGTCTGCGTGTCTTTTGAAGTGGAAAGGTTGGATAGCCAATTGCTTGGCTTTTCGCCCGCCAAAGCAAGCGTAATTAGGGCGCGATTGCTGATGCTTTTCGAGCCGTCAAGCGCGATCACGCCATGTAGATTGCGGGAATTTTTGGAAAGGCGGAGAATGGTCATTGGGTCATTTTTCGTCATTTTACCCGCCAAAGCCTTGGCGTAGGAGGGCGTCATTTTTCGTCATTTTTACCCGCCTTGCATAAGAAAAGGAAGTACTTAATGCTAGCCGAGCCCAAATCACTTCATCAATTTATCGCTCTATCACTTCATTGTGATCTACCACTTCCATTACGGTACGGAACACGGCGTACTTGCCGTCGTAAAGTTCCTTGTGCTGGCGTTGAAGTTCGGGGCCAAATTCGTTTTGGTAGCGCAGCAGGTGTGCCATGTCTTTCACGGCATATTGTATGGCGTAGATTTCGGAATCCGTGTGCTCGTGGCCGATGAGGCGACACAAGCGGTAGGAGATAAACATCCCTGTGATCATCACGTCGGGAATATGTGTTTTGCGCATCCATTGAAGCCAGTCCTCGTGTATACCGAGGTCAACGGTGACGGTCACATTGTAAAGGAGCATGGTTTGCCTTTTTTAAATCCGGCCAAAAGTAGGGCGAGACAGCCGTACTTTTGTGGAATGGCAAAAATCCTGCTCATAGAAACTTCGAGTGAAGTCTGTTCAACGGCCATCAGCGTGGATGGCGTTGTGGTTGCGCTTTCTGAAAACTTGGATAGCCAAAGCCATGCTGCGCTGCTCACCCTCCAAATCCGCGAATGCTCAGAGACTGCCGGCATACCGCTCGCCCAACTCGACGCGGTGGCGCTGAGCCGAGGCCCGGGCGCCTACACCGCGCTGCGCGTGGGAGCCTCGGTGGCGAAAGGCATTTGCTATGCGCTGGAAAAGCCACTTATTGCGCTGGATACACTGCTGGCGCTTGCCCATGCCAGCCGTATGGTTACTGGTGATTGGGAAGTGGTTACTGGTGAGTGGGAATTGGTGATTGGTGGGGATCCAATGTCCAATATCCAATATCCAATATCCAATGTCCAATATCCACCCTCCTACGCCAAGGCTTCGGCGGGTAAAACATCCAACGTGTTCATCCCCGCATTGGACGCCCGGCGGCAGGAAGTTTGGCTCGCGGTGTATGATGAAGATTTGCGGGAAATTGCGCCTGCCCAGCCCTTGATATTGGAAAACAATATGTTTGAAAAATTCGTTTCGGCAAAAACAGGCGATGTTGTATTAAGCGGTATTGTTTTGGCCGGGAACGGTATGGAAAAAATTAGGAGCGGTGATTTTTTGGAAAAAGTAATATTTTCGGGGATAATAAAATGCTCCGCCCGCTACCTCGCCGCGCTCGCCGAGCAATATTTTCAAATTGCTGACTTTCAGGATATTGCCTATTTTGAGCCCATTTACATGAAGCCCCCTAACATCACCACGCCTACTAAGGCGCCATTTTGAAGAAAATAGCATTATTTTTCAATTTATGATTTATATTGCTTATTTTCGTGCTGATCTAAAAGGGATTACGCCTACCGTTTCCAACGCATGTCTCTTTTTGTTAATTTAAAACTGGCACAGTTTATGAAGTAAGATGGTTTAAAACTGTGTCCATTCACCTTTTTCAAACATTTAGTATGGGAAAAACAAACATCGAACGTGTGTCGCTCAAAAATGGGGCACACGATGCGTCGCTCGACTATATCGAGTTGCGCAAGGCCGCGCTTGTATTGCGGGCCGTAAACCACAAATTACGCCAAAAAATGCTCGACCTTTTGGACGAGAATAAGCGCATGACCGTGACAGAAATTTATGTGAAACTCCGACTCGAACAAAGTGTAGCAAGCCAACACCTTGCCATCCTGCGCAGCGCAGGGGTAGTGCAAACGGAGCGCAACGGAAAATTCATTTTTTACTCAGTAAATCGCAGCCGTATTGGACAAATTTCTTCCCTAGTGGAGGAGCTTGCTGCTTGATCGTGCAGTTTGTTTAATGTTTAATTGAGTGTATTTCATGGCAAGCCGTTCTGCAAAACAGAACGGCTTGCTTTTTTTATTTCGCAGGGTTGGTCATTAAAAAGATGAATTGCATCTTTGCGCACTTTAATGAATAATCCCATTCCGATTACAAGGCAAAAAGAATGCATAAACAAACACCTACCCTCCTCGGCAACAGCGAACATCTACGCTTCTCCATGCGTATCTTGAGAGCGCTTGCCCACCCGCTCCGCTTGAGAATCATCCGCATGATTCATGAAAACGATGGCTCAGCTAACGTTGGAGAAATTTTTGAAGCACTCGAAATCGAGCAGTCCGTAGCCTCGCAACACTTGCGCGTATTGCGCCAAGCTGCATTGGTGAAAACCCGCCGCGATCGCAAATTCATCTACTATTCACTTGACTATGAGCGCATTGCCCGCACTACGAGCGCAATTGCCGTTTTGAAAGAATAGCATTGCAGGGACGAGCCTTAGTACCGATGAAATAACAACCTCACTATTTGGAGGAGGGTAATTTGGTGGCAGGTAAGGCGCGAGGAAGGCACATAGTGGGGCTACGTAACAGACGAGCAACGCAAGATGCCGCCAAATTAGACCCTCCAAATCGTGAGGTTGTTATTTCATCGGTACTTAGCCATTTTGTTGAATCAAAAGATTGATCTCTGGCCGAATTTGCGCTTCCACAACAACTCTAATACGCCAGATATAAAATGCCCCTTGCATAACCTATACAAGGGGCATTACTGGCAAATTGATGCGGTAGACTAGAAAAACACCGCTATTTTGAGCGCGATGTTCCCAAATGTGGCCTTGGAATCCTTTTTTGTTAATTCTACCAAAGGATCATCGGTAGTGCTCACCAGTTCGGTTCTGGTGAGGTCGCTGAACTGCTGTTGGAAGACAAGCCCGGTCACCAACGTGGCGTTGGTGGAAAACTCATATTCAATGCCAGCGCCAAGGCCCCAGGAAAGTGAGAGTCCGCTCACCTCGTCTCGAATGCTCACATCATCAATGTTTTGCGTATTGGTGCCACGGATATCTCCGGTACCTTTGGAGACAAAGCCCAGGGTGAATATTGGTGCTTCGGCGTAAAACTTCATCTTGGCATCTTCGCCGGAACCACCGCGCATTTTCAAGCTCACAGGGATTTCCACATAATTGATGCGGTAGTGGACTTTGGCGTCAGTACCCAGAACAGGCGAGGGTATTTCACTCAAATCGGATTCGTCCCAGGGTTGGTAGCGCGCATAGCCGTTTTGAATGCTTCCACCTTGGTTGAAGCCAAAGCCGAGTCCCGTGGTGAAGGCGTAGTTGTTTGCGAAGTAGAATTCACCGAGCACGCCGAGTTTGACACCCCAGTTAGAACTTACGCCCTCGAGCTTGCGGTCGTTGGTGCGCAGCCATGACCAAGAGGGGCTAGCTTGTAAGCCAAAGCGAATACCTTTCTGGGCTTCGGTTTTGCCTAGCAGGAAGGTGGCGAAGAAAAGGAGCAGTGCAATTTTTTTCATAGTTGATGTAATTTGTATTAGCAGGTAAAAAATCTAGTTTTGATTTTTGGCGATTTTATAACGCAAACCAACGTGGGTGCGAAAGTCGAGGTTTTTTGCCAAGCTTGAGCGGTGGAGGGAAAAATTTCCGCAGGTTGCTTTGCATTGGCTGCAGCAAAAAACACCATCTTAAACATGAAACGAGGAATCATTGATTGGGTTGCGTTTTGCGTAACATGTTGCCGCTGATAAAAGTAAATTTGATCCATAACAAACCTTTGATACCCATGCGTCGTCCATACCCTCTACTGTTGATTTCCTTGCTTTTTAGTTCCTG
>JACMMM010000272.1 GCA_014379065.1 Saprospiraceae bacterium | reverse complement strand
GCGGAGGAAAAAGTGCGGCAAAAGTTGAGGGAAGATTGGAAGGGAAAGTACAAGTATTGAAACTTAAAGGTTAAACCCACGCTAAACTCCGCTATGTACCTTGCGAACTTGACGTTCTTCCCCCTACGTTTGCGGCAAAATTAACAACCATGAAAAAAACATCTTTCCTTCTGCTGGCAATTGCCGCGTTCCTCTCCATCACTTCTTGCAAATCTTGTAAAGACGACCTCTATCCCCTCGAACTCCAAAACTTTGATGTGCGTTGGTTCGACGATGATAATTCCGGCACACAAACGGCTGGCGACGCACTCACCTTTGGTGTGCAAATCAATTCCACCGACCCTGATTCCGACAGCCAATACGTCACAGAATGGGAGTTTACCTACTATGTCAACAACAGCTTTGGCGGGCTCCTGCGTGGCGACGACCATATCCAAACCAACTCGCTTTACTTCGACGCTGATGTTGCTATCGGAAACCTGGCCTTACCCGGGCCCGGGATTTTACAACAGGGCGATGTAGTGGAATTTCGCCTGTGGGCACGGGACAACCACGGTACGGAATTGGAGCATACACACCGCTTTGTGATAGAAGAATAAAAAGGTTTATTGCCTAAACAAGCCCGTAGTTGGCAAGCCGACCGTAACTTGGTGAAAGCGAACATGTTTGTTGCCATCGTTAGCCCAGTTGGCGGAGATGGTGTTTTCGTATCGAACGGTCACAGCATTGGCATACTGTACGCCTGCTTCCAAGCGGTTCGAGCGGAAGCGATAGTTTGTGGCATGCGGTTCGGAACCGTAAACCACCTTGCCATACGAAACCGTGCCAAGTGCATAAATGGTGAGGTTGCCGACTCTTGAAGAAACACCTGTGCCCAGTACCGGCCCCCAACCTGTAGTGAACCCTTTATTGTTAAAAGAAGTCGGATCTGCAGGGTTGCGGTGCGCTGGTGCATAGGTGCCAGCCTCCATGCCAAGCATCGTAAGCAGCCGTACTGGCACACCATTACTGCCAGGTACGATGGTTGGGTTGTACATGACATCGAAACTGCCATTGATTATGAATGGGCTAAACCCTTTAACCTGTTGCGTGATGGTTTCGTTATTGATGACGTCCGATTTATTATTTAACCAACTTGATTGCACACGCCAGCGGGGCTCCCAACTCTTGTTGAACTGCTCCACCGAACGGATACCAAAAACTGGAGCTGTTATTGCTTCATCCAAGCCGTAATAGCTGGTTCTAGCGTTTTGGACACCTGCAAAAATCTCAATACGGGTGAAAACTGTCGGATCGAACAACTGATCCAATGCGGCATCAAATCCTCCCAAACCAAGCGCAGGGATCGAAACAAAAGCCGAATCTTGATTGGAAATCAAGGTGCCAACATTGGCCAGCCAGTCGCTGGATCCGGGGTAGGTATTCGGCAACTGAGGTGGCGAGTTGAACTGATTTTGGTAGGTGCCAAAGAGATTGTAAAGACTATCCAGGTGGGTAGCCTGAAAAGCATTTATGAGGTCGAATTCTCCCAACAGACTCAAACTGTCTTGAGTCCCGAAATTCGAACTGTTCAAAAACGTGGTCAAGTAATTACCCACAATACTATCTGGCGGCAACATTGCACCAAGGCTAGGCATGGCCGGGTTTTGTCCATCAAGGGATGCGTTGAGGCTATCTAAGGCACTATTAAAATTATAAGTACCCTGATTGGTTATATTTTGAAGTGTACCGAGGCTCTCCAAGTATTCAGCGCGCTGGGCAGAATCCATTTGGGACAGCAAAAACTCAAAGTCGCCCCAATCCTGGGCTAAAAGTGATGTAATAGATTGAATTGAAAAGAATGCAATGAGCGTGAAAAGGCGGATTGTAGAGAAATTCATACAATATTATTTGAAATTTTTAGAATAAAGCGAATTTTATTGACGCGACAAAGGTGTACTGCCTAATTTCCATAATCGTTACACAATTCTGTTTAGTAGTTACATAATTCACGGCAAAGGGTTTCTTAAAAATAATCCCGGCCTACACTTGTCCGACCGGGATTATTTTTTGAATCTTTGCATCACCGTACCGATACGGTAATATAAATTTAGAAATGAACCAAACCGCAAAGACATACAAAGATATTATCCTGAACACGCTCGGAACGTTTGGTGGCAGTAACAGTCGGCAGTTGGCAGGAGCAGTAGGTGCCGACCGCAATGTGCCACCGCCGTCTGCCACTGAGCTCCCATACGGTGGCACCTACATCCCCGAGGTGCTGCTGCCGAGCTTACAGGAAATTGCCGCTGCGTTCGACCATTTTAAGTTCGACGAGGGATTTCTGGCGGATTTCGCCGATACATTGCGCACATTTTCGGGTCGTCCAACGGCATTTACACCGCTCCCGCGCTTATCGGCGGAATTCGGAGGTGCGCAAATTTTTTTGAAAAACGAGGGGCTGAACCACACTGGAGCCCATAAAATCACGCATTGCATCGGGCAAATATTACTGGCTCAACGGCTTGGGAAACAACGCATTATCGCCGAAACAGGTGCTGGCCAGCACGGTTATGCCACTGCTGCCGTGTGCGCCCGCTTTGGATTAGATTGCACCGTTTACATGGGCAAAAAAGATTACGAGCGCCAACGTCCCAATGTATACTGGATGGAACTCCTCGGCACCAAGGTAGTGGCCGTGAAAGAAGGCAGTCAGACGCTCAACGATGCCGTGATTGCGGCTTTTAAAGATTGGGTCGCGAACCCCGATTCCTATTATTTGCTCGGCTCTGCCGTAGGCCCGCACCCCTACCCTGCTATGAACACGTTTTTTCAAAAAGTGGTCGGTGAAGAAATCCGTCAACAGTGCATAGAAACCACTGGTCGGCTGCCGGATTACTGTGTGGCTTGCGTGGGTGGTGGCTCCAATGCGATGGGAATGTTTTTTGATTTTCTCGACGAGGAACAGGTTCAACTTGTGGGCGTAGAAGCAGGTGGCCATGGCACGCAGCCCGGTGAACACGCTGCAAAGCTTAGAGATGGAAAGCGCGGCATTTTCGAGGGTTACCATTCTTATTTTTTGCAGGACGGAGACGGAAATATTGCGGCAACCCATTCTGTTTCAGCGGGTTTGGACTATTGTGGTGTAAGCCCAATCTTAGCCTATCTGGCCGATGAGGGCCGGGTTAAATTCGAAACCGCCAATGATGAAGCGGCGCTTTCTGCCGTAAAAAAACTGGCGCAAACCGAGGGAATCATCCCCGCTTTGGAATCAGCACATGCTTTTGCGTACGCTTTTGAGTTGGCGGCAGGATTGACTAAAGACAAAATTGTGGTGGTGAACGCGAGTGGTCGCGGTGAGAAGGACTTGTTTATCACGATGCGGCATTTCCAAGAAGAAAACTTGAAGGCGTATGCGCAGCATTTACTCCAACATCAGAAGTGACACTTTTTAAAAAAGTGTCACTTCTAAAAACAACAAAAATGGTCAATCAACGCTCAAAACTCCCACTCATGGCGCACTTGGTGCTGGGCTACCCTACCCTCGCTGAGAGCCTGCGCACAGCAGCGCAATACATCGTGGCGGGAGTAGAAATATTAGAACTGCAAATCCCTTTTTCGCATCCCACCGCAGATGGGCCAGTCATTACTGCGGCTTGTCAGGAAGCCACTCGGTTGGGCGTCTCGGTAAGCGATTGTATCGAAGCGATTCGTGGCTTGCATGCGCAATTTCCGGAACAAGAAATCATGGTAATGAGTTACTTGAACCGAATCTATACCTTTGGTTTTCAAGAATTTGTAACAGAAATGAAAACGATAGGAGTCCGGCACCTAATCATTCCAGATTTGCCGGTGGACAGCCGAGCAGCGGAAGATTTGAGAGATTTGACAATCTCGAAAAAATCGGGATTGTCAAATCTAAATCTTGTTCCCGTTTTGGCTGCCAACACGCCCGATCCTCGTGTAGAAAAACTGCTTGCCATGGGCTTCGATTTTTTCTACTTGATGTCCGATTTCAAAATTACCGGAAGCGGATTCAGTCTTCACCCACGTTTAAAAGCAATCATCCAAAAAATCAGGGCTCACCCGTCCACCAATTTACCCGCCGTAGCCCTAACGAAGGAGGGACACCATTCCACCAATCACCCAAGAATCGGCATAGGCTTTGGCATCTCGACCCCAGAGCAGGCACTCAAGGTCGTAGAGGATGCCGATGTGGCAATTATTGGGTCAGCATTGATTCAGGCACAAAACGCGGGAAAGTTGACGGAGTATTTGGAATCTTTGCGGCAGGCATTCAATAATCAGCAATTTGAAACCAAACACTAAGTTACAAAGCAATACTTATTTTTTGCCCTGGAAGGGTTTTGCACCCACATGGTACTGGAGGGAGCTAGCACTACTATTATTTTGTTTCATGAAAATTGTAGTTGCTCAGACGCAAATTTCTGACAATCAACGAATCATAGTAGGAGCGGAGCGGCTGAATGTGTTGCTCCCCTTGTTAAAAGGGAAAGAAGTTGCTCTAGTGGTGAATCAATCATCCTTAGTCGGGAACACCCATTTGGTGGATACACTCCGCAGCCTTGGCGTGTGCATTTCAGTCATTTTTGCCCCCGAACACGGTTTCCGAGGCGATGCAGACGCTGGGGAAACGGTGCGCGATGGACATGACCTTCGAACGGGTGCGCCCATTGTGTCGCTTTATGGTAAACGCCGAAAGCCCATTCCAGAAGATTTAATGGAAACGGACGTGGTAATCTTTGATATTCAAGATGTAGGCGCACGGTTTTACACCTACATCAGCACGCTTTTTTATGTGTTGGAGGCCTGTGCGGAGCAGGGCAAGGATGTCATAGTGCTTGATCGGCCCAACCCTAACGGCCATTATGTGGATGGCCCAGTGCTTGATTCGCGGCTTACTTCGTTTGTAGGTATTGCGCCCTTGCCCATTGTACATGGCTGCACTGTAGGCGAGCTTGCCCGACTTTTTGTAGGAGAATTTTGGATTTACAAACCTGAAAGCCTGCGTTTGCTTGTAATACCTTGTTTAAACTACACGCATTCGACACCTTACAGCCCCCCGATCCCCCCTTCGCCCAATCTGCCGACTACCCGATCCGTGCTGCTTTATCCCTCAATTTGCCTTTTTGAGGGAAGCACTTGCAGTGTTGGAAGGGGGACTGATTGGCCGTTTGAGGTGGTAGGCCACCCTGATTTCCCCTGCGATTCTTTCAATTTTGTACCACACGCCAATGCGAGCAACAAATTTCCCATCCATGCAGGTTGGCTCTGTGGTGGTTGGGATTTCAGCAAGATTTCAGTGGATTCGCTCCGCGCTACGAAGCAATTGAATCTGAATTGGCTATTGCAGTTTTACCAGCAATTTCCCAACAAGCCCGCGTTCTTTCGAGAGGATCATTTTTTTGACCTGTTGGCCGGAACGCGAAGTTTGCAGGAGCAAATTGAAGCGGGAAAAACGGAAGCCGAAATTCGGGCCAGCTGGGCCGAGGACTTGGTGGCTTATCGCACTATTCGGCAGAAGTATTTGATTTACAAAGATTAAGAAGCGGAGGCATAAGTTTTCAAACGCTTTGAGACTGCAAAACTTTGTTTTTTTAAAACACTAAGGGACTAAGAGACACGAAGTATTACACTTCCTAAACCCCTCTTAGCCTTAGTGTCTCTTAGTCCCTTAGTGTTTTAAATTTTTGATTAGTGTGTAATTGCCATTACATCGTCAATCGACATTCCCCATCGCCCCAAGTCACTTCTACTTTCCCGCCTTTTTTCATCCAGTTCACCAATTCTGCCCCCATAAGTTCGGCGCGCCAACCTTGGAGCAGAGCATGGTCAAAGTCGTCACTGCCTGACTTTAAGCGGTTGAAATCACCTTTTGGGAAAAGCAGGGCCGCACTGATCTCGTGCTCCAGACACTGCTTTTTCATAAAATGGTAGAGGAGTTCCATCGTCCATTCGCGCTCGGGGTCTTCAGGCAATGGCCTTGGAATAGAGTCAAGCACTGCGCGTTCGGCCTCCGTAGCAGGGGCTTTCCAGAGATCTTGCCAAGTGTCAAGATATTTTTTCCAAACACCTTCCGGCATGGTGCGGTTGGATTTGAAAGCGTTGGGGCCGCCTTTGGTAGAACGCAATACCGTACTTATGTGGCGGCTTTGCAAAACCGTCTCCCGAGGAATATTGCTGCTCTGAGCGCGTTCGATGCGCCAACGATAGAGCCGCATGAGGAACACCTTTTCCCGAAAATCAATTTGGTGTACCAAATCGTTGGCAAACAACTCTTTGTGTAGGTCAACGGCATAAAAATCAGGGCTTTCCCACTTGCGGTTTTCCTCACGCGCCCAAGATTCACGATGGTGCTTGCGGAGTTTATTGGTCAGTTTTTCGTGGAGCGCGGGGAGGTATTTTACGTCTTCAATAGCGTAGTCGAGCGCCTTGGGGTCAATAGGGCGAGCCTCCCAATTGGCCACCGTGTGGCTTTTGGCGAGGGTGACGCGCAGCTCTTTTTCCACGATTTTGCCAAACCCAGCGGGATAGTTGTAGCCTACAAACCCGGCAGCGATTTGCGTATCGAAGGTATTGCTGGGCACTGTTCCGAAAAGCGTGTAGAGGAGGCGGTAGTCATTGTCGCCCGCGTGGGTGATTTTCAAGATAGCGGGATCAGCCACAAGATGGAGCAACTTGCCAAGTTCTTTGACCTTGAGTGTATCAATAAGATAAATGGCCTCTTCGGACACGACTTGAATAAGCCCAAGTACGGGAATGTAATATTTTTCGCCGACAAACTCGGTGTCGAAGCCAATCCAATTGGCGGTGGAGAGCGCGTCCATGACGCGGTCGAAGTCGGATTGGTTTTCCAGGAAGTGTATTTGATGAGTCATAAGGGGAGCTAAGGTAGGAAGTCACTCGGCGGTGGGCAAATTATTTGGCGGGTGTTGGCCTAATAAAACCATGCCTTTGCGTTGCCTTTTCTCGAACAATGCGACGAATTGAAATTGGAATATTCGATTTACTCATTTTGGGTTGCCGGAAAAATCCCAAGTTGCTTGACTAAGGTAGCGTAATCCGTATTTTGGATGGAGGCGAGTTTTGCAAGTCAATTCATCCTAGAGGCAGCCCAAATTTCCTGCTCTTCAATGAGTTGCAAGAGTTCCTGATGTTCGTTTTCCAATAAAGTTGAGTTCCAAATTTTGGCGTTCAATAGCGCAATTCGCTCTTTTTTAGTCGTCGGAAATGGACTATATATTTTTTCCAACAACTCTGTTTCTTCTTTTGAAAGCACATCAGGGCGATTTTGAGCGCGACGTGTATTTACATTGACCAAAAAGCGCTCGTAATCTTGGATATCCAAGTTTGCGGCAGTTTCGACCAAATCGGAAAAGGATAGTTGATCATGCATATTTTTTTGCTGATTGAGTTCACAAAATTACGGTATTTCAGCAAATCGAACCCTTTTTCAAGAATGCCTCCTGTCTACATGAAAATTTTGACTATATCCTCTTGACTTCTTTGGGACAGGCTGCGCTTCATCCAAGAAGTTTAGTGCAAAAATACACTTTCAAAAATAACATTTTTCGGCTACGCTAAAAAGGAGTAAAATGGTAACCTTCCTAGGGCAAGTAAAAAGGATAAAGCGCAGAGGGCAATTTTAGTCTTCGGCAAGCCGAAATCCAATAAGGTCGTATTTTAATTCCGGAGCGTTCAAGCCGCGGTTGGCTACTCTGCACATCCTAGCACTGTTGACCCAAGACCCACCACGTACAACACGGCTTATCAAGGCAGCATCATGGCTTCGACAACCATCATAGGGTAAATATCTATCTTGACACCATTCCCACACATTTCCACTCATATTATAAATGCCAAGGGAATTGGGCTTATAATTTTTGACAGGTGCAGTAGTTTGGTAACCGTCTGTCGGGGGGTATACAAATTCCCCATTAACAATAGGAATTGGTGTCCCTGTTTTAGGGTGATAAAAATTTGCAAACTTGTGCAGCTCTAACGGATTATTAGTTCCTGCGTACTTTGTACGGTTTTTACTGCCTCCACCAGCCGCGAATTCCCACTCAGCCTCCGTGGGTAGCCGATAGTGCTTGCCTGTCTTTTCATTTAAATTTTTGATAAATAATTGAACCTCCTCCCAACTAACTTGCTCCACTGGTAGGGTTACACCTGTGAAGTGAGACGGGTTATAACCCATTACCTCCGTCCACTGATCTTGGCTTATTTCGTACATACCAATGCCAAAAGCAGCAATGGTAATATTATGATGGCATTCATCATCATTTCGATCAGTTGCAGTGTCAGGGCTTCCCATAGTGAAGTCACCGCCTTCCAATCGTATAATGGGATAATTGAAAACTAATTTTGAAGGTTTCGGCCTTCGAGCGTGTCCGCGAAGGGGGTTAGGCGCTTGTGCATCTAAAGACAAAGTGAATATTATTAGAAAATGAAAGCTTAAAATAGTGCGAAATATCATCATAATTGGATGAATTATTCTTAATAACAGTTTTGTTATTCTATTAATCGAAGTAAATGTTTTGCTTCGACATCGTTGGGGTCAATAATAAGCACTGAATCTAGAAATGTACGCACATTTTCATATTTTTCTTCTTTCATATATAAAAGTGCATATTTGAAGTATCCGTCTCGTTTTCTGATAAGGCTTACAAAGGCCTTATTTGCTTCTTCAATGTAACGACTATCTGGGAAATCAAGAGTAAAACGGGACCAAGCATGGAAGGTGTTTTCCAATTTCGCACTCTGAAATGCTGTCTCATCAGCAGGAGGCGTGGGTTTTGGCTTGTCGGTGGGCTTTTTCAGCATCCAAAGTATCACAAATAGCAAAGTAATCCCTACAAGGATAGTGCGCCAACGAGACCACTTTGAATGCTGTTGGTCGGGTATCTTCATTTCAGGCTTAGGTACAATTTCATTGCCCGTCTTCCTTATTGATTCCTCATCAACTATGTTCGTGAGGCTCTCTCCTTCAATTTGATTCCGCCTTTTCGTATCTTGTTTTCCATATAGAACTGTACGTTCCGCCTTCTGTCTTTGTTTTTGTGCGGCAATTTTGACTTCCTTCTGTCGTTTGTGATTGGCATCTTGTTTTGCCGCAAGTTGTCGTTTCTGTTCTTGCTGTTCAACCTCGTTACGCTTTTGATGGATTGCTTGAGCCATGTCGCCGATCTGTTCAACTACACTTGTCCACGCGAGGTTGTGATTTTTCCATTCGCTTACTGGCTTCACGCCCTCACCCCTTGTCAACGGAAGGGTTTGCAATCGGCGGATCACTGGATCGAATTTCCAAGCACATGGCGATACTACAACTGGTATTACCTGGGCCAAGCCTGCATTTAAAAGTTCAAGCGCTGTCTGGAGTTCTTCAACCTGAATAAATTCGGAGTTAAGCGCATGGGCACTTATCAATATTATTACAACTTCGCTCTCCTTCAGTTCTTTTTTTATGGCTTTTTCCCAGTCCTCGCCTGGGAGGATATTGCCGTCGTGCCACACCGTAAGCAGTCTGCTCACCACGAGCGGGCGCAGGTGGAGCAAAAGTTGTCGCTTGTACTCCTCGTCGTCTCGGGCGTAAATGATAAAAGTTTTGAGTGGAGAACTGGGCATAGACGGTTTTTCAATTGTTATTTGGGCAAAAGTATGGAAGTTAATTTTATCATTTGTCAGGTTTTGTCTGGCAAAACATGGCCCACTTAGCTAAGAACAGTCAAAAGGGGTGCAAGAAAATGTTACGATCCCTAGTGTGTAAACTTATTACATCGAACATCGTTTTCTTTGCAGTCAAATGCTGCCCCTAAACCTCGTAGATTTAAAAAAACCTGCGAGGTTTCAAACGTTTAGATTTCTACCATGAAAAAAGTCCTTTTTGGCATCGCCATCTTCATTTTCCTTCTCCTCGCCGCACTCGTTGCCATTCCTTATTTTTTCAAAGACGAGATTGTAGCGCAAGTCAAAACTGCAGCCAACGAAAGCCTGACCGCCAAGTTGGAATTCTCCGACGTTGACATTTCCGTTTTTCGACATTTCCCGCAACTTTCTCTTGGCCTTGCAGACTTAGAAATCACCAACGGTCCCGGCCCATTCGAGGGTGTAAAACTCGTGAAGTGTGAACGGCTTGACGTGGCAGTTGACCTTTGGTCGGCCATTTTTGGCGATCAGGTCATTATAAAAGGTTTGTTTTTCAAAAAACCGGATATCAAGGTGTATGCCCTGAGCAATGGGCAGGCAAATTATGATATTACAAAGCCTGACGAGGCGGCAGATAAATCAGCCGCTACAACCGAGGCCGCTCCGGTAAAACTCGAAAGCTATGGCATCGAGGACGGCAAAATCCTCTACGATGACCGTGGCCTTGACATGAAGGCCGAAATG
>JACMMM010000271.1 GCA_014379065.1 Saprospiraceae bacterium | reverse complement strand
TACGTCAGGACTTTGGCGGATAAAAAGCCTAAGGCGGATAAAACAGTCAATGGTCAACACTCAACACTCAACACTCAACACTCAACCTTTCGCCACCACACTTCCCTTGACAAAAATCTGCAAGAGCGCGTCACGGAAATCTTGGCCAGACGACAAGCCATTTATAAGGGCAACGACATCCACAACCTTGCCGCCGTCATCCTTGACGTGCCAACGGGCGAGGTACTGGCCTACGTCGGCAACGTGGTGGGTGCGGGCAAAGATCACAGTGAATCGGTGGATGTGCTTACCGCACCGCGCAGCACGGGCAGTATTCTCAAACCTTATCTCTACGCGCTTGCTTTGGAGAACGGCGACATCTTGCCCAACAGCCTCCTGCACGACATCCCAACCCAACTCGGAGAATACCGTCCCGAAAATTATTACGAAACTTACGATGGCGCTGTACCTGCCCGAAGAGCGCTCATCCGCTCACTCAACGTGCCGTTTGTGCTGCTCTTACAACAATATGGCCTCGAAAAATTTCACTTCGGTCTTCAACGCCTTGGGCTCAGCACCCTGAACAAACCACCATCACACTACGGGCTTTCGCTAATACTCGGTGGCGCTGAAGCCAGTTTGATAGACATCACCAACACCTACGCTTGTATGGCGCGACGCTTAGGTAGTTTTTACGACCGAAACGGTCGCTATGCTTCCAATGATTTTCGTCCCCCAAGATTTTCGATCACCAATAAACCAATCACCAATAAACCAATCACCAGTCCTGAATTGCTAAGCGCAGCCAGTATCTGGTACACTTTTGAAGCTATGCGCGAAGTGGAACGGCCCAACAGTGCCGGGGAATGGGAGCTGTTCCGTGCCAGCCGACAAGTGGCTTGGAAAACGGGGACAAGTTTTGGATTCCGTGATGCATGGGCGGCCGGGGTGACGCCGCGTTATGCCGTGGGCGTTTGGGTGGGCAATGCCGATGGTGAAGGAAGGCCGGGCTTGTTGGGGGTAGAAATGGCAGCCCCGGTGTTGTTCGAGATTTTTGGGCAATTGCCGCAGGAAGGCCGCTGGTTTGACCCACCTTACGACGATATGATGCAAGTGGCCGTATGCCGTCAAAGCGGTTTTCGTGCCAGCGATATTTGTGATGCTGACACGGTCTGGATTCCCAAATCAGCGCTGAAAGCCGCCGTTTGCCCCTACCACCAAATGCTACACCTGGACCCCACGGGACAATGGCAAGTGACGAGCGATTGCGAATCGCCTGCCGCCATGCAACATCGTCCATGGTTTGTGTTGCCCCCCATCGAAGAATACTATTTCAAGGGAAAAAATCCGGGTTATATATCGCCGCCACCGTATCGCGACGATTGCAAGGGCTCGCAGGCTGCGCAGAGTCAAACGCCAATGCAACTCATTTACCCAAAACATGCCACGCGGATTTATGTCCCGATTGATTTGGATGGGAAACTGAGTAGTACGGTATTTCAAGTGGCGCACCGATCCCGAAGTGCAGAGATTTTCTGGCATTTGGACGGTAATTACCTTGGCACTACCACCGTTTTCCACCAAATGGCCCTGCAGCCGCCCGTAGGCATGCACACGCTTGCACTGGTAGACCGCGATGGCTTCCGTTTGGAACAGACCTTTGAAATTGTGGGGAAGGGGCGGTGAGCAGAAGCAGTTTAGTGGCTATTATCAGGCTCGAGAATGCTTCGTAACAAAATATCACGTTGCACTACTTACCTATTTCTCACTTTTGTGCTACCAAAATGCCGCCGCTATGCGGCTATATTACTAAGGGTCTATCCAAAAATTTAGATTAAATTATGGGCAGCAAAGTTTATTTCCCTGTGCTATGGCTGGTCATCGCCGCCTTGGTGGTAGGTGTATTTGCGGTGATTGGAGCGGTGTCTTTCTATCGTCGCAAAGTTGGCAATGACCCTGTGCTGAGCGGCCAATTTCAGCGGCAACTCGTTTTTTTACAACGGGTGCGTTGGTTGCTGTGGACGCTTGCACTTGCCATGGTCGGCAGTCTTGTTGCGGCGGGGTATTGGGAGGCTAAGACCAAAAACAGCACGGTGGCGGAGGCACGCGCCCGTCTTATCCCGGTTTTCGATAAAAACAAAATCTGGGAGGCTCCTGACCCTTATCTCGCTAAAACGGACCCTGAAGCCAGCCTCATTGCTTATGGTCGTGATCTTGTAGCCCGCACTCAGGACTATTTTGGCGAAAACGGCCTTGTAAGACCCGCCAGCATCAACGCGATGAATTGCCAGAACTGCCACTTGGAGTCTGGCAGCAAACCGTTTGGCAACAATTATTCCGCAGTAGGAAGCACTTATCCACAAATGCGCGCACGCTCCGGTGCGCTCGAAACCATTCCCAAGCGGATCAACGATTGCTTCCAACGCAGTCTCAATGGACAAGCGCTCGACACCACCAGTCGTGAAATGAGGGCCATCCTGGCCTATATGCAATGGCTCGGCACGGGAGTTCCCAAAGGCGAAAAGCCCAAGGGCGCGGGTCTGGTAGAAGTGCCTTTCCTGAATCGGGCAGCCGATGCGTTAAAAGGCCAAAAAATCTACGCTGAAAAATGCGCCTCCTGTCACGGGGCCGACGGGCAGGGGTTGCCCATGCCAGATAGTCCGCGAAATTACCCACCCCTTTGGGGCGACAAGAGTTACAATGAAGGGGCCGGCTTGTTCCGTTTGTCGCGTTTTGCGGGCTATGTCAAAGCCAATATGCCTTTTGGGGCAAGTTATCAGAACCCACAATTGACGGATGATGAAGCCTGGGACGTAGCCGCTTTTGTAAACTCACAGCCGCGCCCGAAGCACCCATTCCTCAAAACCGATTGGCCAAAAATCGAGAAAAAGCCTTATGACCACCCCTTTGGGCCATTTGCCGATACCTTCCCGGAGGCGCAGCACAAGTATGGACCATTTAAGCCTATTGTAGCTTTCTATAAAAAATGAGCACATCAATTGAAAGATGAATTCAACACATAGGCACGTAGGGCACATAGCCTAAGAGTGGATGAAACTATGTGGCCTACTGTGCCTATGTGTTTTAAAACTACTACAACATGAGTATTGATCGCCGCAAATTTCTACGAAACTCCCTTTTGGCTGGTCTGGGTGTTGGACTTTCTCCATTGGCCGTAAGCGGAGAACCAGGGGGCAACGAACTTCCCGATCCCGATTTTATCGGGACTAAACTTTCGGGAAGTTTGGACACTCAAAACGGCACCATCACCCTCTTGCAAACTACGGATGTCCATTGCCAAATACACTCGCACGACGAGCTGTTTTGGGAAAACAATCAGGCCGTTTTTCGCAAAACCGCCGGGTATGCGCACGTCGCTACCTTGTTCGATAAAGTGCGCAAAAGCAATCCCAATACGTTTGTCATTGACACCGGCGATATGTTTCAGGGCAGCGAACTGTCGGTGAAAACCACGGGCAAGGCCATCACGCCCATCCTCAACGCTATGGGCTATGATCTCTATCTGCCCGGAAACTGGGAAGTGGTGTATTACAAAAAAAACATGCAAACCCTGCTCGGCGGACTCGATGGGCCGAAGGTCTGTGCCAATATGTTTCACGATGTAGGGGAGGGTAAAAAAGCTGAACTTATCTTCCCTCCTTATTTTACGTGGTCGAAACTGGGCGTAAAAATCGGATTCCTTGGCTACACCGACCCGCTGGTACCGATTCGCCAATCGCCCAATTATTCTAAAGGCATCATATATACCAAACCAGAGGAGAATCTGGCCTATTACGTCAATGTATTGCGTGAGCAGGAACAGTGCGATTTTGTCATCATAGTGGCGCACCTCGGCCTGTCGCAGCAAATCGCGCTGGCCAATATGCCTGAGTGCGAAGGCGTGAACTACATTTTTGGTGGCGATACCCATGAGCGGGTGCGCGAACCTATTGTGAGCAAATACGCCAAGGTCGTGGAACCCGGCGCCTTCGGATCTTTTGTCGGACGACTTGATTTGGAAGTGAAAGATGGAAAAATAACCGGGGAACGTTACGAACTGATGGAGGTCGACCCAAAAAAATACAAAGCCAAAAAAGAGATTTCTGCGCTGATTGATCAAATGGAAGCCCCGTTTGTGGCGGATATCGAACGCGTGGTAGGTTATAGCACAGTGCCGCTTTACCGCTATTTTGTGGTGGAAAATACCATTGACACGCTTATTCTTGATGCGTTGTCTTGGAAAGTCGGTACCGAAATTGTGCTGTCCAATGGCTTCCGTTTTTGTCCGCCGCGCAGCACACCCAATGCCGATGGGTTGATCCCCATCACCGAGGGTTTCATTTTTGACATGCTGCCCGTGGATGCCACAGTTCGCACCGCAAAAGTGACGGGTGCACAATTGCTGGCCTGGCTGGAGAAGGAATTGAACAACGTGTTTGCCAAAGACGCCTCCAAGAGATTCGGCGGCTGGGTGGTCAAGTTTCGGGGCATGGAAGTGGAATTCAACGCTTTTGGCGAACAAGGCAAACGGGTGCAAAAAGTAACCGCTGTTGGCCAACCGCTTGATCCCGCCCGTACCTACACCGTATCCGCTTGCGAGCGCGACGGAGACCCGGAAACTATGCTTTGCCGCATCTCGAATGTGATCGAGGGAAAAAACATGCCATACACCTTGCACCCGGTTTTGAAGGAGTATCTGGCCGAACATTCTCCCGTGACACCCCTCCCACACGGTGCTGCCAAAGTTCTGGACGCGCCGACTACTTTGCTAACACAGGTGAGCGGAGTGGCGTATAATTTTAGATGAGGAGTTTTGCAGACCTCGGAGGTTTTCAAAAACCTCCGAGGTCTGCAAAACCATTCAACAACTTCTCTAACCCAAAATGAAACCTAACTTTACTTCATGGAAATCATAGGGTATTTCGCGTCGGCACTCATCGGCGTTTCTCTTGGTCTGATTGGCGGCGGCGGTAGCATCCTGACCGTGCCCGTTTTGGTGTATCTTTTTGGGGTTGATCCTGTGTTGGCTACGGCATATTCCCTTTTTATAGTGGGTTCTACCAGTCTTGTCGGCACAGTTCCTAAATATCGGGACGGAATGGTGAACCTAAAAACGGCAGCTATTTTTGGGATCCCGGCCATTTTGGCGGTATATGCGACTCGGGCCTATTTAGTGCCGATGATTCCCAATCCAGTGCTTTCCATCGGCGGATTTGTGGTCTCCAAATCCATGTTTATGATGGGCATCTTCGCCATCCTAATGGTATTTGCTTCGTATTCGATGATAAGGAGCAAGAAAAAGAATGTGGTGGAAAAGGAGCTGGCCGGGGTTCAAAAATTCAATTACCTCATGATTTTATTGGAAGGCGCAGTAGTAGGAATGTTGACTGGCTTGGTAGGGGCAGGCGGCGGATTTTTGATCATTCCTGCCCTGGTGTTGTTCAGCAAACTGCCTATGAAACAAGCTGTAGGTACTTCGCTGCTTATTATTGCCGCCAAGTCACTCATTGGTTTTACTGGCGACCTGTCACATTATGAAATGGACTGGGTGCTGCTAGGAACTGTCACGGCATTGGCCATCGTGGGGATATTCATCGGCAACCGCTTGAGCCGCAAAGTAGATGGTGACAAACTCAAAAAGGCATTCGGTTGGTTTGTGCTCGTCATGGGCATTTACATTCTAATAAAGGAATTGTACCTCAACCCTGCTGCAGGACATTGAAAGGTAGTCTCGATTATTGACCAAGCGGCGATCTGACAAGGTTGTTTTTTGACAGGATTTACAGGATAAACAGGATGTGTGACATCCATTTGTCGGCTTTGCCGACAACCCCCTCTTAAATCCTGTTTATCCTGTAAATCCTGTCAAAAAATAATCATGTCAGGCCATAGCTCTAAACCTATTCCCGCGTGTTACAACCAGCGAAAATCATCACCCGAAATGTATGGATCCTCTCCCTCGTGAGCATGTTCACCGACGTGGCCAGCGAGATGTTGTATCCAGTCATGCCCGTCTATCTGAAGAGCATTGGCTTTTCCATCGTTTTGATCGGTGTGCTGGAAGGATTTGCTGAAGCCATTGCCGGGCTGAGCAAAGGTTATTTTGGCAACCTGAGCGATCGGCTGGGCCGACGGATACCTTTTGTTCAAATTGGCTACTCGCTGAGCGCCGTTTCCAAACCGATGATGGCGGTATTTACCTATCCGCTTTGGGTGTTTTTTGCCCGAACCACCGACCGTCTTGGCAAGGGAATTCGTACGGGTGCCCGCGACGCGTTGCTCTCCGACGAGGCCACGCCCGAAACGAAAGGCCGTGTATTTGGCTTTCACCGATCATTGGATACGTTTGGGGCGGTGATCGGGCCGCTTTTGGCGCTTATTTTCCTGCAATGGTACCCCGGTGCTTACCAAACTCTTTTTTTCCTGGCCTTTCTGCCCGGTTTGCTGGCAATTGCCTTTACCGTGTTGATTCGGGAAAAAAAGAAAGCACAGGCAGGAGGCCCTACCAAACCAGGTTTTTTGGATTTTCTGGGCTATTGGAGGCGAAGCCCTGCGCAATATCGACAATTGGTAAGCGCTTTGCTGGTATTCACCCTGTTCAATAGTTCCGATGTGTTTCTACTGCTGCAAATCAAGGCCGCCGGACTGAGTGATAGCGCCGTGATCGGGATGTACGTTTTTTACAATGTGGTATATGCTTTGGCCTCCTACCCTTTGGGCATTTTGGCCGACCGTATCGGCATGAGGCGCGTTTTTGTGCTTGGTCTGTTGCTTTTTGCTGCTGTGTATGCGGGTATGGCTTTCGCGTCTGTTTGGCCCGCTTTTGCAGCGCTTTTTTTCTTGTATGGTATTTACGCTGCGGCTACGGAAGGTATTGCCAAGGCTTGGTTGACCAACATCTGTGCGAAAAAAGACACGGCTACAGCGATCGGCACCTATACCGCTTTTCAAAGCATTGGCGCACTAATAGCGAGCAGTCTCGCAGGGCTTATTTGGTATTCCGCTGGCGCCGCTACTGTTTTTATCATGAGCGCATGTGTTGGGATAGCAGTAGCCATTTATTTAGGGCGGCTAAATAATTTTGAAAATCAATAAGCACATTGATTTTCGTTACACTCGCCCTCTTCTAGCCCGCTTTACCATTTTCTCTATTTCCACCGCAAGAAATACAATCAGCGATACCAGAATGCACATTCCAAGTTCAGGCAAGGTAAGAGACTGGGTGGAAAATATGCCTTGTAAAACCGGGATGTAAATCAGGGCCAATTGCAGCACCACGGTCAGCAAGACGGCGCCAACCAGCATTAAATTGCTAAAAATACCCTGCCGGAACAGGGAATAGTAATCGCTGCGAATGGCCATCGCGTGCCCCATTTGGCTGAAACATAGTATGGTGAAAACGTAGGTCTGCCATTTTGGGTCGTTGTTGTGAATGGCCCAGGCTTGTACGCCGAGGCACACAGCACCCATGAGCAAACCCACCCATAGTATGTGCCAGCCCATTCCATGTGCAAAAATGTTTTCGTTTGGCGCGCGAGGGGGCAACTTCATGGCGTTTTTTTCGGCAGGTTCATTGGCCAGCGCCAGGCCAGGCAAACCGTCGGTCACGAGGTTGATCCATAGAATATGAATGGGAAGCAGCGGAATGGGAAGCCCCACGAGTGGAGCAAGGAAAATCGTCCAGATTTCGCCGCTATTACCAGTCAGGGCATATTTGATAAATTTGCGGATGTTGGCGAAAATGCGCCGACCCTCTTTTACCGCCTTGATGATGGTGGCAAAATTGTCGTCCAGCAAAATCATGTGGGCGGCTTCCTTTGAAACGTCCGTGCCCGTGATACCCATAGCCACGCCGATGTTTGCGCGTCGGAGCGCAGGGGCGTCGTTCACGCCATCGCCGGTCATGGCAACGAATTGATCCTTCATTTGCAGCGCCTTCACAATTTGAAGTTTTTGCTCCGGCGACACCCGTGCGTACACTTTTATTTGCTCGATCTCTTCTACAAACTTGTCCTCCGGCATTTCCAACAGTTCTGCACCGGTGATAACCTTGTCGCTCGGGCTGTTCAAAATGCCAATTTTTTGGGCAATGGAGGCCGCTGTCACCGGGTGATCGCCTGTGATCATCACTGGGACGATGCCGGCAGATTGGCAATCTTCGATGGCCTTTTTCGCCTCTTTGCGAAGGGGGTCCATCATGCCAACCAGTCCGCAGCATTGCAACTGGGTTTCAAGCGTTTCAAAATTGAGTTCAGAAGGTAAGGCATTCACCATTCGGCAGCCATAAGCGAGGACTCTTAGGCCATTTTCTCCCATTTTTTCGCCCGCAGCAATCATGGCGGCCTCGTCTGTATCTTCACAGGCTTTCAGCACAGATTCCAAAGCGCCTTTGGTGATGATCAAAAACTGCTTTTCATCCCAGCGATGCACGGTGGTCATCATTTTCCGTGTAGCATCAAAGGGCAATTCCGCCACTCTTTTGTATTCGCCAGATTTAAGCGGGCCGTGTTTTTCTTCTCCATGCGTTGCCAGTGCGACTTCGGTGGATTCTCCTGTCGGCTTGCCGTCTTCATTTTTTTTCACGTTATGGTTGAGCGCCATGCAAAGTATTAGGGCTTCTTCTGCCGAAAGCGATAAACCCTGAGGGGACGTTTCGGGCGTCCAAGTTTCTGTGACCGTCATACGGTTTTGGGTAAGCGTTCCGGTTTTGTCGGTACAGATGTAGGTAACGGACCCCAAGGTTTCCACGGCGGGAAGTTTGCGGATGAGCACGTTTTTGCGCGCCAAGCGCCCGGCTCCTATCGCGAGGGAAATGGTGACGACTGCAGGCAGTGCTTCCGGGATGGCCGCTACAGCGAGAGAAATGGCAGTCAGCAACATACGAATGGGATCTTCGCCTCGAAGCAAACCCGTTACATAGAGCACCACACAGATGGCCAAAACGGCAAGGGAGAGTTTCTTGCCAAAATCAGCCAGCCTTCTTTGGAGCGGCGTTATGGATTCATCCTCTTGCAACATTTCGGCGATACGCCCGATTTCGGTCTTCATGCCCGTTGCAACGACCACCCCGTGC
Source organism: Saprospiraceae bacterium (assembly GCA_014379065.1). Classification (GTDB taxonomy): domain Bacteria; phylum Bacteroidota; class Bacteroidia; order Chitinophagales; family Saprospiraceae; genus M3007. The sequence goes on along the minus strand of JACMMM010000271.1, from coordinate 1,454 downwards.
CCCCGACCTGCGGTTGCCAGCGTACCTTTATAGGCCATGTTTGTACGGTCGCCTATAGGCAAATGTTCCCCTTCCAAGCCCTCGGTTTGCTTTTCTACGGCATTGGATTCGCCCGTCAGAGAGGCTTCCTCGATGTGTAAGGAATGAGATTTCAGTAGCCTGATATCGGCGGGGACCATATTGCCGGCTTCGAGCGTCACTACATCGCCTGGCACTAGGGTGACAGCATTGATTTGAACCGGGGTGCCTTCCCGTAGTACCGTTGCAGAGGGCACGGACATTTTTTTCAAAGCTTCCATAGCCTTTCCAGCCCGGTATTCTTGCACAAAACCGATGACCGCATTCAACAACACAATGATCAGTATGACAATGGTATCCGTTAGATCGCCTACTAAGCCAGAAACGATGGCTGCGGCGATCAAAATCAGGATCATCACGTCTTTGAATTGCAGCAAAAACAGCAACCAAAGGGGCTTTTTCTTTTTTTCCTGTAATTCATTGGGCCCATGCTCTTTAAGCCGTTCCTCGGCTTGAGCGGCGTTCAGACCATCAGGATGACTGTCTGTGTGTTTAATAACTTCTTCTTTGTCAAGGATATGCCAGTTCATCATATATATCTGTGGTAGTAATGACCCAATTTGAGGAAGAATTTTCGCCCTGTAAATATGGATCAATATTGAATTACTCCTTATGGATGTCTTAATGTACCCGCTGCTATTGGCGTACTTATTTTAAAGAATCAAATCTACTCTTCACCATAAATGATTTTTATCATGTATCAGAATGAAAAATTGATCGGAATACTGAACGACCTCGTTCGAATCAACCATGATCGGGTCTACGGTTATGAACATGCAATTGAAGATCTCGGCAATGGCAATCAGGACTTAAAAACTATATTTCTAGAAAAAATAAGCCAAAGCAGGTTGTATGCCAGTCGCCTTGAAAGTTACATCCGGGATCAGGGTGGAAATCCTACTACTGATACAACAGTATCCGGCAAACTTTTTCGGGTATGGATGGATTTCAAAGCTACCCTAATGGGTCATGACACAGCAGCCGTATTGAATTCTTGTGTTTTTGGTGAGAACGCTGCGCTTGAAGCCTATGAAACCGCCCTTGACAGCCCGGCAGACATCCCCAGCGAAATGCTTCAAACCTTGGTTCAACAACGAGAAACCATTCGTAGTTCGCATACGGCTATAAAAACAATGGCTGAGATGCAAGAGCAAATGGCGGATTAAACCAGACAGGCTCCAAACGGCTCATTAAGAAAGTACAATATACGGTAAATTACGCGTGTAGGGCTTCTTCCATTTGGAAGGAGTCCTACACTTTTTTCTAGTTTATGCTTTCTCCACCTCCACAAAATCAAAGCGATACACATCAAACAACCCCAAATCCGTCATTTTTAACTTTGGTATGACCGGCAAGGCGAGGAAGGAGAGAGACAT
>JACMMM010000270.1 GCA_014379065.1 Saprospiraceae bacterium | reverse complement strand
TGGAAGCTCAAAAAGAACAATCCAGATTCCTCCACCTGCATTTCCACCCGGTGGTTCCCTTTTTCAAAATAACCGCTTTGGGTCGCCACTACCCTACCGTTCAAATCCGAAACCATAAGCGTGGCCTGACCTGCTTCCGGCAAGAAAAATGTCGCTGCTACAGGCCCTGCCGTCGGGTTGGGAGAGATGGGGAACAATTTAGCGTTCAACTTGTCAGATGAGACAGCGGCCTCCGTTCTTTCTCCGACCTGCCGGAATTGCAACATGGCAACCGCACTTTTTAAGCTCTGGTCATAAGCCTCTGCTTGGGCTATGGCGGAATTCATTTGGAGCGCCTGCGTCAAAGTGCCCGCTTGCAAAGCCTTGAATTTTAAAACAAAAATGGTCTGTTCGCCTTCCATTGCTCCCGTGGAATACCAAGAAGCAGCCACGCGGTTTTGTTCCAATGAAATACCAAAACGGGGCGAGATCGTGCCCGGTTCTACCGTTTGCAAAGCAAGATAGGCCGGATCGGCTTCAAGCGTGAATTGGAAACCAGCCACATTGCTCAGGTCAGGCGATAGAATGGCTACTTCCAGCGCTTCCCCAGCGATGAACCGCTGCTTTTCAGCATAAAACACGACCCAGTCCTCTCCCCGAGTAGCGCTCATTGCTGAACCGTCTACATCGCCTGTTTTGATGGCGGTGAAATTTTTGTTTAGGCCCGAGGGAACAGGGCAAGTGGTGCTGATTTTCTCTGGGAACAACGTCGAAAGGGGCTGCGCCGGATCAGGGAAAACAAAGGATGATGGCACAAAGCGCCAAGCCTTGTTGTTCGGGAAAGCATTAGCACTGCCGACAATGAGGTTGTTCATCGCATCCAAATCAGCAGCATTCACCAGTCCGTCATGATTGGCATCGGCGGCGATAATCCGGTAAGGATTGGTCAAAGGGGCCTGACCTGAAATATGAAGCGCAGTAAGCATCACATCCAAGGTATTCAGGCCCAAAAGTGGCAGGGTGTCGATCGAAGGAATGATGGAATAGTTGCAGGTGCCAGGAGCGCCTGCAAAGGCAAAATTGCCTTGAGCGTTGCTCGTCCCGTTCGACTGATTGGGTATGGCAGCGAGATTGCTTTTTAGCAGGATTTTTGCGCCGGGCACGGCTTGTTGTTGGTCGGTCGAGACATTCCCTGAGACAGGTCCAGGAGGTGTGCAGGCGCCAATATGGTCTTGCACAATGACATAAGTCGTACAATAGTCGGCATTTCCATAGGCATCCACCGCCCAGATTTCAACAAACTGCTTGCCGAGTTCGTTGCAGTCGAAGGTGACGGAATGGCTGTCCAGCGGGAAACCGGTGCCGGTTCCCGCCTTGCGAATACCGATTTTGATTTGTGCGGTAGGGGTGCAGTTATCATTGGTGTATTGCAGGAAATCAGTATCCCAAAGCGTGATCATCCCGGTTTGCATAATGTTGATGCTCAAGCCATTTATGCACACCACGGTGGGTGGTTTGCAATCGCGCACTTCAAATTCGTATTTGCAAAGGGCCTCGTTGCCGCAGCGGTCGTTGGTGATCCACTCGATTTTGTGTTTGCCATACGGGAGTCCAAAGCCCGCTGGGAATACGATCTTGGCAGAAACCGTATCATTCAAAATCGTTTTCTCAATGGGCCATGCACCAACTGCGCTGCTGCTGACGTAGGTTTCCATCGAGCCGTTGCCGTCGAGGTCAAGATAAAGCCGGTAGGTCACGATGAGGTCGGATTTGGAGCACAAATCTGTCACTTTCATTTTAAGGTTCACTGGCCCTTCACAACGTGTACCATATTGGGTCAGGTCGTTGTTGGTGTAATCGCAAAATAGCACAGGGGAGGTAGGGCAATTGAGATAGACCGGTGGCGCATTGTCAATTACCTTGATGATCTGCGTGTATTGCAAGTAGCCGTGGTTGATGCTGTTGCCCATTACGGTAGGGCCTATGTCGGTGTTCCCTGGGTTGTCAATATATGTCGGCCCGGGCCAGTTGGGGTTGTAATCGCACCACCACAGGAGTTTCCAGGTGCGGAGGATTTTTTTGCAACCGCCCGTGCTGTTGATGTTGAACACCTGATCTTTTACCGAGATGCCCACATTGTAACTACAATTGCCGTAGTAGGTGATTACGGGATAGATGGTGTCGGCAGTGCCGCCGCAACTGATGATGGTGCGGTCGTCAGGGAATTTGACGGAGTAATAGTTTTGTTGGGCGGTGAGATTGTTGGGGAGCAGTAAACTTGCTGCTAAAAAAATGAAGAAGGGTAAGCTGGCCATCGCTAAAGCTACGGCGGCGGAGATTGGGGTTTTGGCGGACAAGCCCGCCTTCGCTAAAGCTACGGCGGGTAAAGCGGGTAAAATTGTTTTACGCATAATTAAACCGATTTTTTGTTTCGGCGAAAGTAGCGCAGCCTATCCTTGATTGAGAAAGAGAATGTGACGGGTGGGCGACAGATGAGAAGAATTCACCTTAAATGAACCTGCCTATTGAAAAATATCCTGCGCAGCCATTTCAAAATCGGGAAGCACGGGCGAAGCAGAGCAAAGTTTTTCACCTCGGCAAATAGTCATTTGATCCCCGTGATAGACGTGTACCTCTTGCAATTCAGGAAAAATATGCCATACCACTTTTACCTCGGCCCTGCGATAGTCCTGCATTTTTAAGTGAACCAAGGCCATCTGGTCTGTTTTTGAGATGATTTCGATTACAAATTGAGGTACTTGGTTTCCCGTTGGGATAGCCGCCAATTGCGCTTCCGAAAAATATGCGATGTCCGGACGGCGGTGAGATTTGCCAAAAAAAGTATCCACTTCTTGCATAAATTCACCCATTGGCGCACCCTTTTGGTTGCTAAGCAATAGAAGAAGGTTTTTGAACTTGCGCCAGATAAGTGATTGGATTTGATTCATTTCGCGTGGTGTTTTTATAACCAGTCCATCAACCCATTCATACTTGTACTTATCCTCCCGAACGAGGTAACGCGCCTCAAACTCTTCCCAAGTAATTTTCTTGGGTTGGCTTGTTTTTGCGGCTTTCGCGATGGGTCGCAGTGCGACTACAGGTGGCATTTGTGAAGCAGTTGCAGTGGTCATGGTTTTGACTATTTGTGGCAAATATAATGGGCGAACTTTAATCAACCAGCATCTTTTCCTTATCCAATTCCTGTTGCACCATGCCTTTCGGCAAATCCCGAAATTCGTATTGCTGGTTGCGCAATTGGGGCACAAAGCCTGCCTCGCGGATTGCGGCCTGAATCCCGTCTGCCGTGAACCGAAACCTCGCCCCGGCAGCCGAAACCACGTTTTCCTCGATCATAATACTGCCAAAATCGTTTGCGCCAGCGTGGAGGCACACTTGCGCAACCTGTTTACCCACTGTTAGCCACGAGGCTTGGATGTTCTGGATATTGGGCAACATGATGCGACTCATGGCGATCATACGCACGTATTCGTCGCCGGTGACGGCATTGCGGGCGCGTTTGATCTTGCGCAAAATCGTGTCCTCATCCTGAAAAGGCCAGGGTATAAATGCCAGAAAACCTTTTGCATCGGCAGGCTTTTCCGACTGCACTTGGCGGATGTCGGCAAAATGCTGCATCCGTTCCAGATTGGTCTCAATGTGGCCGAACATCATCGTGGCCGAAGTGGTAAGGCGCAATTTGTGCGCTGCCCGCATTACGTCTAGCCATTCCTGACCGCCACATTTTCCTTTGGAAATCAAGCGCCTAACCCGGTCGTCCAAAATTTCTGCACCTGCTCCGGGCAGAGAATCCAGTCCAGCATCTTTCAAAGCCGACAGCACATCGTAGTGACTCATGCCCTCTACTTTGGAAATGTGCGCGATTTCCGGCGGCCCCAGTGCGTGGAGTTTCAAATTGGGGTATTCTGATTTCAGTTGACGGAATATATCCGAGTAAAATTTCAGCCCCAAGTCCGGGTGGTGGCCGCCTTGTAACAGTAATTGCTCTCCGCCCAATCGAAAGGTTTCTTCGATTTTTACGCGGTATTCTTCCATTGTGGTGATGTAAGACTCCTCGTGGCCAGGTCTGCGGTAGAAATTGCAGAACTTGCAGTTGGCAATGCACACGTTGGTCGTGTTTGAGTTGCGGTCAATGATCCAAGTGACAGTATTGCCTGGTACATGGTGTTGGCGCATGGCATTGCCGACATACATCAGTTCTGTGGTAGCGGCATTTTCGAAGAGGAAAACGCCTTCTTCAGGTGTGAGCCATTCGAGGCGCAGGGCGCGTTGGAGGAGATCAGTTGTGTTCATATTGTGTACGCCGGAACGCTGTTCCGGCTTGAACTAATTGCCGGAACGGAGTTCCGGCGTACATTTTTTTGGAAAACAAAAAAGCGAAGGTAAGGTTGGGGAACTCCAAGATTGTTCATTCGAGTTTTAGCGCCTACTTTTGTAAAAATTTTTGAAGCCATGACCGCTCCAGCGCAAAAACTAGTGCTTACCGTTCCTACCTCCAAAATGGAGGACTTTCTAGAAATACTCCGCAAACTAGAGTTTGTGAAGGTGGAATCACTGGAAGATATTATTCGGCGATATATCCGTAGTGCACCCAAACAGCCTAAGTTGTCAGATGAGGAAATTTCAGACATCCTCATGGAAATGCGATATGGCCACTCTTCAAAAGGATGAAAATCGTTTTTGACAACAATATCTGGCTGAGTTATGCCATTG
>JACMMM010000269.1 GCA_014379065.1 Saprospiraceae bacterium | reverse complement strand
GGCGGCGCCGGCTTTATTGGCTCACACACCGTTGTATCGCTCACGGAGGCGGGCTTCCATCCCATTATCGTGGACGACTTTTCCAACTCCGAGCCATCCGTTCTGGCGGGTTTGAAAAAAATCTTGGGCCACGAGGTGCCTTGCCATGTGCTGGATTGCAATAATTATGCTGCAATGCGTCAAATCTTGCGCGACGAAAAAATCGGCGGCGTCATTCACTTTGCCGCGTTCAAGGCTGTAGGGGAATCCATGGAAGAACCCTTGGTGTATTACAGCAACAATATCGGTTCATTGCTCACTATGCTCGATGCCATGCTCGCCGAGGGCGTATCGAACCTTATTTTTTCCTCCTCTTGCACGGTATATGGCGAACCAGACACCTCGCCCGTAACGGAACAAACCCCCATAAAACCTGCCGCTTCTGTCTATGGCAATACCAAACAGATGGGCGAAGAAATCTTGCGCGATGTGGCTGCTGCCAAGCCGTTGAAGAGCATTTCATTGCGTTATTTCAACCCCATCGGAGCGCACCCATCGGCGCATATCGGGGAATTGCCGCGTGGGGTACCGAGCAATCTCGTGCCTTTCGTGACCCAAACGGCTGCGGGTCTGCGCAAGTCGCTGACGATTTTTGGCGACGATTACCCTACGCCCGATGGGACTTGTATTCGCGATTTTATTCACGTCATGGATCTCGCGGAAGCGCATGTAGCGGCGCTTCGTTATTCGATAAACAATTCAGGATCAAATTTTTACGACACCTTCAATCTTGGCTCTGGGCAGGGAAACACCGTTCTGGAACTGGTCAAAACTTTTGAAAAAATCAGTGGAAAGCCCCTACCCTACTCCATTGGGCCGAGGCGAGAAGGGGATGTGGTAGCCGTCTGGGCCGATGTGCAAAAAGCACACAAACTGCTCGGCTGGCAAACCAAGCGTTCGATCCAAGAAGCGCTTGAGGACGCTTGGCGGTGGCAGCAGCGGTTGATTGTTGACCATTAACTATTGACCGTTGACTATTGACCGTTGACTATTGACCGTTGACTATTGACCGTTGACTATTGACCGTTGTTGACTATTGACAATGGACATTAAATTAGACCTTCTTTACCAGGCATTGGAAATATCTTCATACCATGATGAACCGCGCTGAAAATATCCGCCGCCTCGACCAAGAGGAATTCGACCTCTGCATCCTTGGCGGGGGGGCAAGTGGGGCGGGCTGTGCGCTGGACGCTGCGCTGCGGGGGCTGAAAGTCGCGCTCATCGAGAAGACCGATTTCGCTGCCGAAACTTCCAGTCGTAGCACCAAACTCGTGCATGGGGGAGTACGTTACCTCGAACAAGCCTTCAAAAAACTCGACTTTGCTCAACTCCGCCAAGTGCGTCATGGCCTCGAAGAACGGCGCATTGTGTTGCAAAACGCTCCCCATCTTGCTCACCCACTTGGCCTTATCACGCCTGTTTTTAGTTGGTGGGAAGGTTTTTACATCTCAGTTGGGCTGAGGCTCTACGATTGGTTTGCAAGTAGCCGTCGAAAGTCTTTGGGCGACCCAGAGAAAAGTGACCTTCCCCCAAGTCGTTGGCTCAGCAAAACAGAAGCATTGCAAATGATGCCTGGCCTCTCCCCGCGCATTCACAGTGCCGTGCTGTACTATGATGGCCAGTTGGACGATGCCCGTTACTGTCTGGCCCTCCTTCAGAGTGCATCTGAGGCAGGGGCGGTAGTCGCCAATCACCTGGAAGTCATTGGTTTTCAGAAGGATGGCAATGGGGAATTGTTGGCCGCAATCGTAGCGAACCAAATTGAAAACAGTCAGCCGTTTGATCTGAAAGCAAAGCAGTTCTTGAATTGCACTGGTCCGTACGCCGATCATATCCGCCAATTGGCCAACACCGATTTACCACAGCGCATTCGTCCATCCAAAGGCGTACACCTGGTGCTACCCCTCGAACTTCTCGGCAGCGACAAGGCCATGCTTATCCCCAAAACCCGTGATGGCCGCATGATTTTCGCGATTCCCTTTGAGGGCAATTTGCTATTGGGCACTACTGATGAACCCTATTCCGATTTGGAAAAAGAGCCGGTTCTCGAGGCCAATGAGGTAGATTTTTTGCTTGAAACCTTACAGCCATTCGTCGCTCAAAAAATTGAAAAAGAGCAGGTCCGCGCCGGATTTGGCGGAATCCGCCCGCTCTTATCCCCAAATCACCAAATCATCCCGCCTTCGCTTAAGGCTATGGCGGGTAAAAAATCCCCAAATACTCAAACTAAGTCTCTCCTCCGTGATCACGAGGTGGAACATGATCCAGCCTCCCATCTCCTCAGCCTTTTGGGCGGCAAATGGACCACCTATCGCCTCATGGCGCGTGACGCGGTTGATGCCGTGTGTCGGGCATTGAATGTTGCGACTACTTGCCAGACAGAGCGCCACCTTTTGTTCGGTGCAGCAGGCTTTGGACAAGATTTTTGGAAAAAACTTCGCACCGAATCCGGTTTTGACGAAGACGTTTGCCAACATTTGGCTTCAAAATACGGCATGCACGCTACAGTACCTGCGGCTTTAGCCGCACATCAAGAACTAAGTGAGCGAATTTTACCCCATTTTCCATTCCTTAAAGCCGAAATCGTGTACGCAACGAAGGAAGAAATGGCCCTTACAATCAGAGATTTCCTGGCCCGGCGCATCCGCCTGGAAACCATGGATTGGGAAGCCGCCAAGCAGGCCACGCCCATTGTGGCGCAATGGATGGGCAAAACATTAGCTTGGTCAACAGCTGAGCAGAAAGCGCGAGCAGATGAATATATTTCTTTGCTGGACTCCTTTATTAAAAGTTCAAAACACACTTGAACCACACAAATCACCCCGCCTTCGCCTACGGCTATGGCGGGTAAAAAATCCACATATAAACAAATCAACCATAAAATGAACGTCTTCCTCGCTGAATTTCTGGGCACTGCCCTTCTTATTTTGCTCGGCAATGGTGTAGTCGCAGGCGTAGTACTGCGCGGCACCAAAAACGAAAACGCGGGCTGGATTGTCATCACTGTAGGCTGGGCCTTGGCCGTCACGTTTGCCGTGTACGCCGTTGGACACCTGAGCGGTGCGCACTTAAACCCTGCGGTAAGCCTTGCGCTGGCGGCTACAGGACAATGGTCTGAACAGTTCACACCCAACACACTTCCGCTTTATATCTGCGGGCAAATGCTCGGCGCCATGCTCGGCGCGGCTCTGGTTTACCTGCATTACCTGCCCCATTGGGCACGCACAGAAGATGCTGGCGCAAAACTCGCCGTATTCTGCACGACGCCGGCCATTCGCCACACTTCTGGCAATTTTATCAGTGAATTCATTGGAACATTTGTGCTGATGTTTGGGCTTTCAGCACTCGGTGCAAACCGTTTTGCAGAAGGGCTGAATCCGCTTGTAGTGGGCGCACTCGTGCTCGCTATTGGCCATTCGCTGGGCGGCACTACCGGTTATGCCATCAACCCGGCCCGGGATTTGGGGCCTCGGATTGTACATGCGTTGTTGCCGATTCCCGGCAAAGGCGGCTCGGATTGGGGCTATGCCTGGATACCAGTGATCGCACCGATTTTGGGCGGGATTTGTGGCGCATGGGCTTATCAGGCCCTGTTGTGATATGGAACACAAGCTTGACAAAACCTCAAAAAACATACAACACTAAGGAACTAAGGGGCACTAAGGAGAAAAATGGAACACAAAACCTCAAAAAACATCTACTTAATTTTCAATCTTATAAATTCAAAAGCCATGAAATGCAAGGCCATTCAGTTCTTGATCATTTTTTTACTTCTGCTAATAGGCGCATTGCAATCATCTTTTGCCCAAGGTTGGGAGAAAGAGATCAAGGTGCCAACTGGAAAGTCGGCAACTACCAATCGGTTGAAGGTATTGCCAGACGGTAGCGTATTAAAAGGGGCCTATCTCTCGTATTATAACGGAGCTGCACAGATAAACCAAATTCAGTTGACCAGAATTGGCATAAATGGGGTTGTCTATTGGAACCGATTTTATGAGATGCCTTCTCCCAGCTGGTTCAATGGGCCTTGGATGTTTGATTTGGAAACAACTGCCGATGGTACTATTTTTCTAGCAGGCACTGTGTTTGTCGGCAATGACAGACAGGTTCAAGTATGGAGATTGAAACCTTCAGGTCAGACAGTCTGGATCCGCACTTTTGGACTGGCTTCGCGATTGGAAGCGGTAGAAGATATGGGTATTACAGCCGAGGGTGATGTTGTGATTGCAGGCACCGACGAAACACGACCATTCTTGTTAAAGGTAAAACCCAACGGTACTCAAGTTTGGCTAAAATATCTCTCCAACTCGACAGCAGGCGGAGCGAAGGGTATGGCGATATCACCCAATGGCAATATCGGCATTACCGGAAGCTCGAGCGGCAATGCTTATATTGCATTGCTGTCGTCAGATGCCACCTTGCTTTGGCAAACCACCTATCCTTATAGAGGGCAAAACTTTGCCATCGCGGCTATGCCGAATGGCTCTTGGGTCGTTTGCGGCAATTATATCGAGGAACCTACGATTGATTTCGATCCGTTTTTAATGTGTGCTGACGCAAATGGGACGCTCTTATGGGAACACCACGATGGACCAGATAATAGCCTAGAAGTGTATACGCAAGTTGTAGTTGCTCAAAACAACGACATCTATGTGGCCGGTTGGGTTTCTGAAGTGCCAAACGCGGGCGGTATCATTGCTCGATTTAACGAGCATGGAAATCTGCTTTCCAACCACCTATATGGCCAGCCATCGCGGCGAGAATACTTAGACGATGTGGCGCTACATCCTGAAGGCGGACTCGTCGGTGCTGGGAGGTTGGAAGGGATCAATACTGGTTGGCAAGGTTGGACCTTCCGAACAACTTCCGGAGGAGTATTGAACAACAATCTGTTGGAGGGCAAACTTTTTTCTGACCTTGACAATGATTGCATTTTTGATGCTGGATCAGAAATGCCGGTGCCCAACAGATTCCTTAATATCCGTAAGGGCAACGACATTAGCACGCTCTCTACCGATGCTGACGGCAACTATAAGATTAGTGTTGATACCGGCCATTTTGAGCTTAGCACTGAAGCGTACCTGAACTATTGGAAGCCTTGCCCAGGAACCTACACAGTTGACTTTCATGCTTTCAATGGAACTGCCCAATTGGACTACCCGCTCACTCCCGAGGTAGATTGCCCAGACATGACCATTGATATCAGCACCAGCTTATTGCGGCGCTGTTTCCCTGCAGTTTACACCGTCTCTTACTGCAATAATGGAACGGTGACCGCCGAAGATGCTTATGTGGACATTTTTCTTCCTTCAGAAATCACCTACATTTCAGCCACCATCTCTCCAACTTTGATAATGGCCAACACTTATCGCTTCCATATTGGCGATGTGGCCCCGTTACAATGCGGCAGTTTTTTTCTGACGGCCCAAGTTGGTTGCGACAATGTGCAAAATGACGATGTACTCTGTGTTTCAGCGCAAATTTATCCTGATACCAATTGCGTGCAACCTAGCCCTTTATGGTCGGGAGCAGCTTTGGAAATTACAGGCCATTGTGATGGGGATACCATTGCGTTTATCGTACGCAATATTGGCACAGGCAACATGGCGGAGCAAAAATCTTTTGTTGTGACACGGGGATCGGACAATTTTTGGCAAACCCCAATCCTCCTCACTGCGGGCGAAGCGCTTGCTTTCAAGTTTGAGGCTGGGTCTGAGGTTTGGCATGCTGAAATAGAACAAGAAAGTTATTTCCCAAGGCCATCTCATCCAAGCGCAACTATAGATGCCTGCAATGGCTCATTTACAAATACAGATATGCTGCAATTTGCAACAGACGATGGTGAAAACACGCTAGAGCGCGATTGCCGCCAAGTGGTAGGCTCTTGGGACCCTAACGACAAAGTCGGATCTCCTTTTGGAGTAGGATCAGGACATGCTATACGACCAAACACCGAGTTGGAATATCATATCCGGTTTCAGAATACAGGTACAGATACTGCATTTACCGTAGTGATACGTGACACACTATCTCCTTTTCTAGATCATTCCACGCTGAAAATAGGCACTGCAAGCCACCCTTATGATTATAACTTGAGAAACGGCGTGTTAGAAGTGGTGTTCAACGACATTCTTCTTCCCGACAGTAATGTAAATGAGATTGCATCACATGGCTTTGTCAATTTCCGGATTTCTCAGTTGCCAAACTTAATACCTAACACCTCAATCTTAAATCAAGCAGCCATCTTTTTCGATTTCAACAAAGCAGTGCTGACTAATTCGACATTTCACACGGTGACACCGATCGTCACATCGGCCTCACACGAACCGAATAATGCTCAAACACAAGGCAATTTGCAGATCTTCCCTAACCCTGGCGTTAATAAAATATCGCTTCATGCTCCCTCATTGTATCCTGATGGTCAGGTGGCGCAGATACGATTACAATTTTGGCGCAACGATGGAGTTTTTTGGCAAGAATATCTGCTGAACCCTTTGTCCCCCTACCTGTCTTGCGAAGATTGGCCCATTGGGACTTATTTTTACAGGGCAATTTATGCAGGCGACTTTTTGGGGTACGGTAAATTCATTAAGATTTAATAGCAAACGGAGTCGCGTAGAAAAAGTGATCCGAAAAATGGGGAAGTGATGCAGGGAATTTTTGTGTGCAATGATTCATTGCCGCAACCCTATGCCGCCTCGGCAAACAACTCCTCCCGCAATACTGCGGGACGGTATGCTTCGTACCGGATTTGAATAACTTGCCCAGATACTGTTTCAAACCTTTCTACGGGGTGTGCATTTTGACGAATCTCTAAAATTTTCTGGCGCTCGGCAGCGGCGCACAATTCAAGGTTGTGTAGGATGACCGTTGACAGCACACCTGGCGCAGGGTATTCAAAAACACCGCCTTTCCCGACGCTAGGCTCGGCCCTCCAGCCCACTTTTTCACAAAATGAAAGCATGTGTGGCGATGAAAACCCCGCCAGCGTACCAACGCCCACTTGCTCATAGATGGCCAAACCGTATGCATTTAGCGCCAATTTCAGTCCAGTGCCCTGCGCTTCTTCCGACACCCACAACCCACACAATTCACCAATTCCTCCGCGCATTCGATGTCGGCGAACTAATTTTTCAATCCGATGATCCATCGCTGCAACCGCTTTTTCAATGGGCATTTGGAATTTTTGGGAAGACTTTTCAAGGCGAACACCGCCCAGTAGTCGCCCATTTTCTGCCTCCGCCACGATAACGGTACAATGGGGATTATTGCACCAATCAATACCCAAAGAACTCAACTTTTCAATGCCGTAACCTTTCAATCGTTGGCGATGTCCCTCAAAATAACGATGACAGGTAGCAGGTTCGTCCGTAGCACGGAATGCGCGAATACGGATGTGTTGGGTTTTTGATTCTGCCTTTTGCACTGAGGCAGAAGGTTCAAGCCCAACTTTTTTGGTTTTTTTTGCTGAAAATTCAGGCTCGGGATTAATGGCTTTATCCGCCACCAATGCTTCCAAGTCAATATAATAGCGCCCCGAATCACGGAATTGGTGAAGCAGTATCCGTCGGCTCGTATCTGCGCCCAATGCGCCACCGAGCGCAACCGAAGAAGCCAATTGAGGCCAGGAGCTAAGCGTTTTACCAATTTGCGGCATACTTTCTTTCATGCGCGGGGAAAGCGAGTCCAACCCGATTATGGCTTGCACAAACGGAATTTTTTCTTCTGTCGTCAGATCGCGAAGGGATTCAGGACTTAGGTCTCCTGCCAATCCATGAAGCAAGGGTCGGTCTGGTTCGAGATCGAAACGCTCCACATCGAGCATTCCGCGGTCATTTGTGTCCATCAATACCGGGACACCCATTGAACGCGCCTGTTGACGCAGCAATATTTTGACATCAAGGCTGTCACATTCGTCAAAAACCAGGTCGAGTCTACCGTTTTTTGTAAAAAATGCCTCGATGTTATCAGTGGTAATGCCCTCCGGGAAAATTTCCACACGTAGAAATGGGTCAATCGTGGCGATTTCGCGGGCAGCAATTACCACTTTCGGAAGCCCCAAATTGTGAACACCCGTGCGGATGCGATTCATATTGCTCAGTTCGAGTGTATCAAAGTCGGCCAATCGGAGTTCGCCACAACCACGCTCCATCGCCAGGGTGAGCGCAATGCTCTGACCTACGGATAGCCCGACAATACCGATGATTTTGGTTTGCAGGGAGGCTTGTTCTTGGGCAGTGATTTTCAATTGGTTGCGGGCTGTGCGCAACGCCACAAACTCGGCTTCGTCAAGCAGATGTACCATGCGGTTTTCCCAAGGATACCAAACCCAAACACCGTAGGAATCGGTATCCGAACCGTTCAGGTGTTGCTGGGTTAATTCGACTAATTCGGAATGTTCAAAATGTCGGTGGGGAGCGCGGCATTTCAACAATTCGTGAATCTGCCCAACGATTTCGTCGTGAACAATGATATGGGGGCTGCTTGCAAGGAGTGATTCAAAGCGCTCACGGTTAGATGGAATGCAAAGGCGGAAAATTTCCGGTTGCCAAATATGTTTGTTTGAAAGGCATGCTCCAGTATTCATACGTCGAGTTTTAATTGAACAGTTGAATGATGGAACAAAGGTGCTGGGTACAAAAAACTTGGTTTTTCAATGGCTTCTTAAAAAAGGTAAAAAAAAGTAAAAACAAAACCGCCCGCAATGCACAGAGCACTACGGGCGGTTAATATTTCAAATCAGTGCGAAATGAATTTCGCGCCACCAAATGTTTTACTTCACATACAACTCAAACTCGACGCGACGATTTTGCGCTCGGCCAGCGGCGGAGTTATTATCAGCCACAGGCTTGGTTTCGCCAAAACCTTCCGCAGCCATGCGGTTGGCCGCAACGCCCTTACTCACGAGGTAATCATAGCAGGTATTGGCGCGGCGATGAGAGAGATCATGATTCATATCTGTGCCACCAACATTATCCGTGTGGCCGCCGATATTGAGGCTGTACTCCGGATAGGTGTTCATCACCTTTACCACTTCGTCGAGTACAGCGTATGATTTTTTCAGCAGCACAGCTTTGCCGGTTTCAAACTGAACGAGTTTGACCGCACGTTCGAGTCTGGCCTTGTCCTCTTTTTTGATTTCTGGACAGCCGCGTAGTCTGGACACACCCGGCTTGTCGGGGCAGCGGTCAATGTCGTCAAAAATCCCATCGCCATCCGAATCAGGGCAACCTTTGTGGGCAGAGTCGCCGCGCTTGTCTGGGCATGCATCGTCATTGTCTGACACTCCGTCCCCGTCGCGGTCAGGGCAACCCATAGTGGATGCCGGGCCTTTATCGCCGGGACATTTGTCGTCCTTGTCCATAATGCCGTCACTGTCGCGGTCGGGGCAGCCCATAGTAGCGGCAGGGCCAGCATCTCTCGGACAATTATCCTTCGCATCTGTAATGCCATCGTTGTCTGTATCTGGGCAACCTTTCATCGCCGCGATACCTTTCACATCAGGGCATTCATCGTCGGCATCCATAGTGCCGTCGCTATCACGGTCAGGGCAACCCATAGTGGCGACCGGGCCTTTTAGATCGGGACAACTGTCGTCAATGTCAGCAACAGCGTCTCCGTCGCGGTCAGGGCATCCTCTGAAGTTGGCAAGCCCGGCTGCATCGGGGCATCTATCCTCATCGTCTGCAAGACCGTCGGAATCACGGTCAGGGCAGCCCATCAAGGTTTTCAGGCCAGCCACATCCGGGCATCTGTCTTCATTATCAGAAACACCGTCGTTATCGCGGTCAGGCTCTCCAAAGTACACCACCACGCCGAGCCCGTGGTGCCAAGCCGGACGGTTGTCGAGTGACACTCGGAATTTGGTCTGGGCATTGAGGTAAAAATTCTTCGCCATCCTAACGTTGAGACCTACACCGAAGGGAATATTGAAATCAAACCTGGTGGGTCGGAAATCCCAGGTACCGCCAATGCCAACATGGATATTGGGATTCAGGAAAGATTCCCGGCTGCAAAGGTTCTGATGGAGCAACAGGTCAAGGTTGGCGATCATTTTTTTGCGCAGGGTTCTGGGATATTGCGCGGTACCGAGTTTTCCGGGTACCATGAGCCATGTGCCTTTGTAAAGGCGGCGTCCATAAGCAATTTCTACGCCGCGGTCATTGGCATCATTGAACACTTTTTCCCAATCTTCCTGAGGGGGCTGCGGGTTGCTGTAGTTGTTCCAAAGGGCTCGGAAAGCAATTGAGTGATTTGGCTGAGCAAATGTGGAGTTTTGCGCCAGCATAATTGCTGCTGCAACACAGAGGATACTTATTAATTTTTTCATGTAAAAAAGGTTTGGTTATGTTATGCTTTGGCAAGACACCTATAAAACAAAATTTTATTTTAGTTGTTCAATGGATGAATTTTAACGCAGTGATATTTCAGTTTTCCTAAAAAAGCGTTCCAAATTTTTATCCCTTCTAAATTCGGCATATTTTACACGAATTTCCCTAAGAAATCCACGGAGCTCCACAACTTGGGGTAGTTTTGTTCCGAAAAACTGCCGGTATTTTGACGTTTGCATTTATTCGGTATGTAGTCATTTTGAACCCGAACAGGAGCGATCTTATCTCATTATCGCTCCATCACCTTATCACTTTTATCCGCCCTAGCCAAAAAGGCGAAGGCGGGCATCACTTCATCACCACGAATGAGTTGGCTTTCTAAATTCTTTTCTTCGTCCATTGGCCAAAAGGTCATCATGTCATTGACGGGGATTTTCCTCATGTTGTTTCTAATCATACACCTTTTGGGCAATTTGCAATTGCTCAAAGACGATGGGGGCGAGGCGTTCAATACCTACGCCTTCTTTATGACCCACAATCCGCTTATCAAGATTATTTCCTACACGCTCTACGCTTTCATCTTGCTCCACACGGTGCAAGGCCTGCGGCTTTGGTTCTACAATCGCGGATCTCGCGGCTCTGAGCGGTACGCAGTCAGTCATACCCGCAGTTCGGAGCTCTCTGCGCGCAACATGGCCTGGTTTGGCATCGTCATTTTCATTTTTTTGGTTTTGCATCTCTGGCAGTTCTGGCTTCAAATGAAAATGGGCGTGTTGCCGCCTGCTGAGGTAGCAGCCTACGACCACCCTGTTCAAAATCTTTACTTGCCCGTGGCCGATGCATTCCAGAATATCTACTACGTTATTTTCTACGTAGCATGTATGGTGGTAATTGGTTTCCACCTGTGGCATGGGTTCTGGTCGTCCTTTCAAACATTGGGGCTCACACACCATAAATACACACCGATTATTAAGGGCATTGGGTATGTGTACAGCGTAGGCATCCCCCTCGGTTTTGCCGTGATCCCAATCCTTTCTTATTTTTCAAAATGAATTCAATTTCACAAAATATGGCCTCCGGCTCAAAACTCGACGCTAAAATCCCTGCTGGCAAAATGTCGGAAAAATGGGAGGAATACAAAGGTCACGTGGCGCTCGTGGCGCCCAACAATAAGCGTAAAATTGACGTGATTGTGGTGGGCACTGGCTTGGCTGGCGCTGCTGCTGCTGCTTCCCTTGGAGAATTGGGATACAATGTGAAAGCATTTACCTTCCACGATAGCCCACGCAGGGCACACTCTATCGCCGCACAAGGCGGCATCAATGCTGCCAAAAACTACCGAAACGATGGCGACTCGGTTTACCGCCTTTTTTACGACACCATCAAAGGCGGCGATTTCCGCGCCCGCGAAGGCAACGTACACCGTTTGGCCGAGGTAAGCAATGGCATTATTGACCAGTGCGTGGCGCAGGGCGTACCCTTCGCTCGAGAATATGGCGGGCTTTTGGACAACCGTTCGTTTGGCGGCACTCAGGTCTCGCGCACCTTTTATGCCCGTGGCCAAACCGGCCAACAATTGCTGATTGGGGCTTACCAAGCCCTCAGCCGTCAAGTCGGGCTCGGGACGGTGAAACTTTACAACCGCCATGAAATGCTAGACGTGGTGACGATTGATGGCAAATGCAGGGGTATCATCGTGCGCAATTTGTTGACAGGCAAGGTCGAACGCTTTGCTGCACACGCTGTGGTGCTTTGCACAGGCGGCTACGGCAACGTGTTCTACCTCAGCACGAACGCCATGATGTGCAACACAACAGCTACGTGGCGCGCTCACCGCCGGGGCGCTTTTTTTGGCAACCCCTGTTACACGCAAATCCACCCAACCTGCATCCCGGTTTCATGCGACTATCAATCAAAACTTACCCTGATGTCCGAATCGCTCCGCAACGACGGGCGGGTGTGGGTGCCCAAATCGGCCAATGACCGTTTGACCGACCCGCGCCAAATCGCAGAAGCCGACCGCGATTATTACCTCGAACGCCGCTACCCTGCTTTTGGCAACCTCGTACCGCGCGACATTGCCAGCCGTGCTGCCAAAATAGCCTGTGATGAAGGTTTGGGGGTGGGCAAAAGTGGCCTGGCCGTTTACCTCGACTTTGCCGATGCCATCAAGCGCAAAGGCAAAGCCGCCGTGGAAGCGGCTTATGGCAACCTCTTCGAAATGTACGAAAAAATTACGGGCGACAATCCGTACGAAGTACCCATGCGCATCTACCCTGCCGTACACTATACCATGGGCGGTCTCTGGGTGGACTATGAGCTGATGACCACAATCCCTGGTCTGTACGCTTGCGGCGAAGCCAATTTCAGCGATCACGGCGCCAACCGCCTCGGCGCTTCAGCCTTGATGCAGGGTTTGGCTGACGGCTATTTTGTGTTGCCTTATACCATTGGTTCGTATCTCTCAAAAGAAATCAGCACAGGTACGATTTCAACCGATCATCCAGAATTTGAACAAGTCGAACAGCAGGTAAACGCACGCATCCAACAATTGCTGACCATTGGCGGAAAGCAGAGCGCCGAGAGTTTCCACCGCCGCCTCGGCCACATCATGTGGGACAAGTGCGGCATGGCGCGCAATGCAGCCGGATTGACACAAGCCATTGGTGAAATCCAAAGCCTGCGCAAAGAGTTCTGGAGTGACCTGCTCGTGCCAGGCCGTTCCGACGATTTCAACCCGGAATTAGAGAAAGCATGGCGGGTAGCCGATTTCTTAGAACTCGGCGAACTGATGTGCCAAGACGCGCTGGCCCGTGAAGAAAGTTGCGGTGGCCATTTTCGGGAGGAACACCAAACCGAAAAAGGCGAAGCGCAGCGCGATGACAAAGATTTCATGTTCGTATCGGCATGGGAATGGAAAGGCGAGGACGCCAAAGCTGAATTGCACAAGGAAACCCTGGAGTATGAAGAAGTGAAGGTGGCGCAGCGGAGTTATGAATAGTAGTTTTTTAAACGTTCGTTTTCCCGCTCCACGCTCATTAAGACTGCGCCCAAAGAGAATGGAGCGGGAAAACGAACGTTATGGGTTCTGAACCCGATTTTCCTTTAGCGTTTACAAAAATCAATCACTATCAAATTTTCAAAATCATGACATTTAAACACATTTCTCTTGCCCTTTTATTGGTTTCGCTCGCATGGACCAGCTGCAAAAAAGACGAAGAGCCTGATCCAATGCCGACGCTAGCAGCGCATGCAATCCTGCCTGGAATAGGGATTAAAGAAGTTAAAATTGGCAATGCGGCTCAAGTCGCGATTGACTTATTTGGCGTGCCTTTTCCGTCTAATGGTTCTGCCAATGGTGTTTACACACACTTCCTCGTTTATGTATCCAAAGGGGTAGTCGTGTACTGTGAACCCACCACTGAGTCTACGTTCAACGCTCAAATGAAAATCGCCAGCCTTGATCTTTCAGCTCCTTTTGATGGGAAAACCGAGAAAGGAATCGGAATCGGAAGTACCAAGGCAGCAGTGAAAGCCGCTTATGGCGACCCGACCAGTTCGAGCGCGTTCTTTGGCGATGAATATGCCATTGGTATTACGTTCGTTTACGACAGTGGAGACAAAGTCGAGTCTATTGTGGTCGAATAAACAATGAAAAATTGCTTACATGAAAGCCAAAAACGTCCTGCTACTTTCTCTTGCGTGTTTTCCTTTGGGGGAAATATGGGGCCAAGCGTTTATCGCTCTTGTTAATCCGAGTTTCGAGGCTGGTGAAGCAGCCAGAAGTATCGTGCCACCAGGTTGGATCAATTTGAGTGATAATGATGACTCGCCACCCGATATACAGCCAGGTGGTTGGGGGGTTAGTCTTCGAGCACAAGATGGGCATAAATATTTAGGTCTCGTGGTTCGCGATAACAATACCTGGGAAGGTGTGGGACAAAGACTTGATGGGCTTTTATATGCGGGTTCGTCGTACAAGTTCAGTCTTTGGTTGTCAAGATCGAATACCTTAATGTCACCTTCAATGTCAGGTACAAGTTCCACGAGGGAAAATGTCAATTTCAACGCCCCTACCATTTTGAAAATCTGGGGCTACAATACTAAATCCAAGCTGGAAGAACTTCTAGCCGAAAGCGAGCCGGTCGGCCATTCCAAATGGGTGCGCTACGAGTTTATATTGACACCAACATTGGATGATTATGATGAATTGGACCTGATGGCCTACTATGCCTCAGGCCACGTAAAGGAAAACGGAAATTTGCTGATTGACAACTGTTCAGCCATCGAACTGATTGAAAAATGAACCGATTTGCAGTTTTATTTTGTCTTTTTGCCACGGGTGCTTTTGCGCAGGAAAACGCGCCACACATTCTTCTGGGGATGCCCATTGGGACGTTTGGTGAAAAATTATCTGATCTGAAGCCCAAGCCCGGTTTTGCCATTGGACTTGATTGGTGGTTTACCAATTCAAAAGGAAATGTTTGGTCTTTAGGGGCTGCATTCAGTTCGTTCAAACGGAAAAATGAAACCGAGAAAGAAACATTTGAGTATCTCACACTGAGAGCGATGCCCCTCATGTGGCAGCTGGACAAAAAGAAGCAGTGGCATCTCGAGATCGGAATTTTTGGTAATTATTTATTGCACCAAGTATATCAAGTGGG
>JACMMM010000268.1 GCA_014379065.1 Saprospiraceae bacterium | reverse complement strand
GCCCGCACCCGAACAGCGGCTCGTTCGTCGGGCGATTGGATGCCCCCGCTGAAGCGCTTGCCCTTTACATCGCCGTCAAACGTAATGTCACGCAGGATGAGGTTGTCCCAAATGAGGGAGTCGAATTTTCCGGCCAATTGGATGCTGGCGGTTTTACCAAATTGAAATCCTTCGCCACTCACTTTAGCGGTGAAGCCCACTGTTTTGAGCGGGCGCAAGGTGGTATCCACGGCCAATTTATTGACGAGCAGGTTCTGTCCCACAATATCCATTTGATAGCTGCTGTCGCGAAGTGTGCCATCCATTCGGATCTGTCCCCAACCGCCCAAACCGAGCTTGATATTGGCCGCTGCGTCTTTGGTTGTGCCCTTAGCATGACCATTTACTTGAGTGAATGCGGGCAAATGAAGCACTTTGTTAACGACTGAATCGGGCAAATAGCCCAAAATTTCCTGTCGAGCCAAGGACCCATCAAAGCTTACATCGAAGCCCAATTGCTTAGGCGTTCGGATATTGTTCAACAGTCCTTTAACAGCAAATTGGCTCGTTACCCCGCCTCGCAGCATATTGAACTTTAAATCAGTATTCAATGCAGCGAGGGTACCGCGCAAGCCTCCTGTAACTTGTAACATATCAGGCAGTTGCAAATCTTTGGAGGCTAAAAAAGCAAAGAAATTTTGCGGCGCGTCCAGTTGATGGATCTGCAAATCCATCCCCAGACGGTCTGGGTCATTTACATCAGACAAGGTTCCTGCTATCCCAAATTCCAGGGGCGGGCCATCTACATTTGGGAAATCAGG
The DNA here is from genome assembly GCA_014379065.1 of Saprospiraceae bacterium. Classification (GTDB taxonomy): domain Bacteria; phylum Bacteroidota; class Bacteroidia; order Chitinophagales; family Saprospiraceae; genus M3007. The sequence goes on along the minus strand of JACMMM010000268.1, from coordinate 5,601 downwards.
CCCGGTTTGCAACGCTCCGACCTTACCTTGCAAAGACAATTGCAGGCTGGCCATATTGCCATTAACTTTACCGGAAGCAATCAAATAAGTCGGCAAAGGCTGCGCCAAAATGCTGTCCATCGGCGTATCGCCCACAGACATCCAGCGAACCAGGTCTTTGCGATTGGTCTCCAATTGACTGATATTCAAATGCATTCCCAATTTAGTGGGTTCCGTCAGTCGTTGTACAGAGCCTGTGAAATTTGCCACCGTACCCGTGCCCGCGCGAAAGCGGATGTTGCTCGTTTGGAGGTTATCCAGCCAGCCATTCAATCTGCCCGACACTTCGTAAGGCATGTCGTGGAGTTTGGCTAAAGCCGAATTTTCTGAGGGTGGCAACAAAACAATGAGGTCACCAACCATTCCTTTGACCTGACGCAATTGCACCTGCATCCGGTCAAAAGTTGCACCGTGATTTTTGAAGAGCAGCACATCGCCGTCTATGTTGGTGTGGTTCAGGCTGGCCAATGCGTTTTTGAGTTCGATGCTGCCAGGTGTGACACGGATGGTGGCTTGGAGCGAATGGAGTATTACACCGCTTTTGTCATTGCCTGACAGGGCATTGGCTTGTATAAATAAGGTGTCGTTTTGAAAAGAGAAATCGGGGAGATTGGCATCGAGCTGAGTCAGGTCGAGGTCTCCGGCATTGAGGTGTCCGGGTGTAGTTACGACCTCCGGATCTCGATAGGCTACGTCACTGCCTTCAACCTGAATGCCTTGAGCTTGAATGGACATCACGTCGTTTGCAGAACGGAGTCTGAATTCGTCAATCTTGGTTTTTGCCAAGTTGGCATCTAAAGTCCGTTCGGGCGTGGAATAGAACAGATGGGTGCATTTGATGTCCCCGTTTTTTAACAGCAATCCAAAAGCAGGGTCAGGTTTGGAATTTTTAAGTGATTTTTTCTTTTGAATCAATTTCACCTCGGAATCAGCCAGTGAAAGACCATCCACTTCAAAATAAAGGTTTTTCAAGTCGGCTTTGGCAATTGTAGTTTTGGCTGTTCCAATGTGGGCCTGAGTGGTATTTTCAGCATCATCGTCTTGCATTAGAAAATCCACCCGTTGGAGCTGCATCACCACCAGATCGAGTTGCAATTTCCAGGGGGAAGCGGTTGTATCGGTTGACTTTGTAGAAGAGCTATCCGCCGCAAAGGCCCGCACCACGAAATCATAATTGGAAATGCTGTCCTTCGTATGAAGATAAACCCTGGCATCTTCCAGGGTGATATTTTGTAGTTCAATTGTTTGGCTCAGGAGTTTCCACATCCCGATGCTTACCCCCAAGCTGCCGATTTGGGCAAGCGTATCTCCATGTTGATCTTCCAACAAAAACCCATCCAGCGTCACTGTGGTGGGGAACTGCACCCGAATGGAGCCCACTTCCACGCGTGTACCGAGTTTTTTCTGTAAAAAAGTTTCAGCGGTACGCGTAAGCCGCTGTTGCACCGAAGGCAATGTTAGGGCATAAAAGAGCAACGCTACCAACAAGATCAGGGTACCGAAGCAATAGAGGAAGAAGCGTAATACCTTCCTCCCACGAGAATTTCTTTTCAGAGGTTCAGACATATTTAATCAGCCCTCAAGATTGGGTCTTTAAGGCCCATTAGCGTTACATAATTACGGGAAAAAGTTGCACAATTCCTTGATTTTCGCTAATAAATCTATAATATACAAATTAAAGTTGGGCAATGGTGCTATTTAATCCCGCGATTCGCTCCACGGCCTGAATCGCCGATGCTGTCCGTTCCTCAAATCCACCCTGAATAATTTCATATTTTAATCCACGGCTTTCCAGTTCCCGACGCAAGCGTTCAAACATCCATTCACGTTGGCCCTCGTATTCCCGCAAACCGTCGTTCACCCATGGAATATCCGGCGTGCAGAGCAAGAATAAGTCGTAGCGCCGCGCATGATCCGCCCAGAAAATCCAGGGTTGGCATTTCCCTTTGAAATACACCTCGCTCCACACTTGGGTGACAATCAAATCTGTATCGCAAAACAATAGCCGGTTTGCTTGCAAGGCCATTTCATCTTCATGGTAAAGTTGGCCGCCAGCCACATGGGCAAAATCCAGTTCAGTGGAATCCATCCCGAATTTTTCGCAATAGGCACGGCCGTATTCTTCCACAAAAACTGTGTTGAAATGTAGGGCCAGTTTTTCGGCCAAATAACTTTTCCCACAACTTTCCGGGCCTACCAAAGCGATGCGTTGAATGTAGTATGGGCGAACATTTCGGGGCAACAAATCCCAATGTGCGAGCGGGTTTTTCCGAATTTCGCAAGTTGGTATGGGGAAGTTTCTTCTTTCAACTTCAATAGCAATATGTTGAAAACCAAGGTGTTGAGCAAGAGACTTTAGTTTCTCGCCGCTTTCAAAAAGGAGGGTAGTTCGAGTAGGAAGATTCCCAAGGATTATTTCGATTTTTTGCAACGAACTTCCCGAAAGTTCCAAACTTTCGGGAAGTTGCGAAGAGTCCGAATCTATAATATGCCGCACATCCAACTCCGGAAACGTGCTTTTCACCCAATGGTAGCGCTGCCAGCCGGGGATAGCATCTGATTCGTGAGAAGTGACAAAAACAGTGAGTTCCTCGCACTTTGCAAGGGCTTGTTGAATCAGAAAAACGTGCCCTAGGTGAAAGGGAGAGAATTTGCCAATGATAAAACCGTGTGTCATGATATTTCTTGACTTTGGACATTGGAGGTTGGACTACTTTTGTGCGCTTTTGTACCCCGGAACTCCGTTCCGGGGCGCCTTAATTTCCCCGGAACGGAGTTCCGGGGTACAAAAATACTCGTCGTGCCAAGCAGAACACCCACCACAAAGAAAGTTCAAAAAACGGGCAATCAATCCCCTATTCCCCGAGAAGTCCTTGAAAATGCCTTTCGGCTCATGGCCACCGCCAAGGCAATGACTGAGATTTACGAGGCCAATTTCAAGTTTGTGAGCAAGTATGTCCACGCTACCTCACGAGGCCATGAAGCCATACAACTTGCCGTGGGCATGCAACTTCGCCCACAGGATTTTGCCTACCCTTACTACCGCGACGACAGTATGCTGCTCGGCATGGGCCTTCGCCCTTATCAGCTCATGCTGCAACTCATGGCCAAGCGCGACGACCCTTTTTCGGCAGGGCGTTCCTATTACTGTCATCCGGCTTTGCGCGACGAACATTTTCCCAAAATACCGCACCAGAGCAGCGCCACGGGCATGCAGGCCATACCAGCCACGGGAGCGGCCATGGGCTTTTGGTATCTGGAGCAGTTAGCAGCTTTACCCGCCGAAGTTTTAACGGAGGAGGGGGCAGTTGGCAGTTTTACCCGCCAAAGTTTCAACGAAGGAGGGGGCAGTTGGCAGTCCGCGCAAAGTGAAGTTTTAGTTGACGTAGAAAACCCTTACCCATATCATTACAAAGGCCAACAGTCAAAGGCCAACAGTCAACCTTCAACGGTCAACAGTCAACCTTCAAAAGTCAACGGTCAACCGTCAACCGTCAATGGTCAACCGTCAACCGTCAATGGTCTGGTCGTCTGCTCGCTTGGGGATGCCTCTGTAACAGAAGGTGAAATTTCAGAGGCTTTCCAGATGGCCGTGCTGAAAAAACTTCCCATTTTGTATCTCGTACAGGATAACGGCTGGGACATTTCTGCCAATGCCGCCGAAACCCGCGTAGCCAGTGCCGCCGAATACGCCAAAGGCTTTCCCGGCCTCGAAACCGTAAGCATCGAAGGCAACGATTTTGCCCAATGTTGGGCGACGGTGCAGGGTATTTTTGAAAAAATCCGCCGGGAGCGCAGGCCGTTTTTGCTCCATGCCCGGGTGCCGCTGCTCAACCACCACACCTCTGGTGTCCGCAAAGAATGGTATCGAGACGACCTGGAAGAACACGCCAAACGTGATCCCTACCCTATTTTGAAAAACCTGTTGTTGGAAAACGGTTTTTCTGAAAACGACATTCAACAACTTGAAAATGAGGCCGTTAAAACTGTAGCTGAAGATTTCAAACTGTCTAAAGATGCTGAAGATCCCAGACCGGAAGACCTGTTTACCCACGACTACGCCCCTACCCCCGTCACCGAAGAACGCGGTGAGCGCAGCCCTGCCAATGGCGAAACCAAGGTGATGGTGGACTGCGCCCTTTTTGCCATTGAGGAACTGATGCGTGAGTATCCGAATTGCCTGTTGTACGGGCAAGACGTCGGCAGAAGGCTTGGCGGCGTGTTCCGAGAGGCCGCAACATTGGCTGAAAAATTTGGCGACCACCGCGTGTTCAACACGCCGATTCAGGAAGCTTTCATCGTGGGGAGCACGGCTGGCATGAGCGCTGTGGGGCTTCGACCAATCGTGGAAATTCAGTTTGCAGACTACATCTGGCCGGGACTGAACCAGCTTTTCACCGAGGTTTCTAGGAGTTGCTATCTGACCAATGGCAAATGGCCGGTGAGTTGCGTATTGCGGGTTCCAATTGGCGCTTACGGCAGCGGCGGACCTTATCACAGCAGCAGCGTAGAGACCGTAGTAGCACAAATCAGGGGCGTAAAAATTGCCTACCCCAGCAATGGGGCCGACCTCAAAGGTTTACTAAAAGCCGCTTGGCACGACCCAAACCCCGTGGTCATTTTTGAACACAAAGGCTTATATTGGAGCAAAGTACCGGGCACAGAAGCGGCCAGAACGGTTGAGCCTGACGCAGATTATATCATTCCTTTTGGCAAGGCAAGAATCGCCTTAACCGCTGATAATCAAAAGATTGAAAAAGGAGAAAGTCTGGCAGTCATCACTTACGGCATGGGGGTTCACTGGGCCTTAAATGCAGCTGCGCAGTTTCCCGGCCAAATCGAAATCGTTGACTTGCGCACGCTTTCCCCACTTGACGAAGCAGCCATGTACGAAGCCGCAAAACGTCACGGCAAAGTATTGGTGATTACAGAGGAACAGGTGAATGGCTCCTTCGCACAGACTTTGGCGGCACGGATTCAGGAGAACTGTTTTATCTATCTCGATGCGCCCGTGCGGACGCTTGGGGCGGAGAATATGCCGGCGGTGCCGCTCAATACAATATTGGAGCAGGCGATGATTCCGTCCATTGAAAAGGTGGCGAAAGCGATTGGAATGTTGTTAGGATGGTAAGCACTAAAAATCAGGCTCAAAAATTTCCAACAGTCCTTGCTCATTATCGGTTGCCAACTCAATAATTGACTGAAAGTGTTTCTCCAACAATTCGGCAACGTATGGAGTAGAGCGGTTTTGAATCCGCATCATTATAATTTTGGGTGGAAATCCGCGCATTTGTTGGATTTGAGCGAAGTCATCGTCACGCGTCAACAATAAGAGGAAATCATGTTCTCTTGTCCAATTCCAAATATCAATATCCGAGGCAGGGATCGGCAGCCCAGTCCGTTCGGCATGAAGTACTTCTTCAAATAGATAGCCAACCCGTTTGGCTAACCGATAGGAAAGGTTCGCATCAATCAAAAGCCTCATGCAGCCACCATTTTTACCATACGTTCTCGAGAAGCCGCGAAAGCTAATGCCGCCCGGATTTTTTCATGTGCGGCGTT
>JACMMM010000267.1 GCA_014379065.1 Saprospiraceae bacterium | reverse complement strand
CTATGGTTTTCACCAAGCGTGAAGAACAAGTTTGATTTTCACCACGAATCCCTTAGTGTTCCTTAGTTCCTTAGTGTTCTAAAAAAGCAACAGCGCGTTGGACGCACAAAAGTAGGAATTCCCTAAACCTCCTATTCAGGAACTGATAAATCGTAAAACACTTAACAACCCAAAGTCAACACCGCCTCCGCCAGCCCGAGCTCCGTCGGTTCGGCAGCAATGACAACTTCGGCGATGCCGAGGTATTGCAAGGTCCGGTCAGTGGTGCCACCAATGGCTACCACGCGCTGCTCAGGGAGCAATCGGTGATGAGAGAAATAAGCATCCGCATTCATGGGGCTGGTGAAAGCCAGCACGTCCTCTTTGCGCTGGGGCGGTTTGGGCACGGGCTGATTGTCGTAAATTTCAAAATGGGTACACCGGAAATCAAGGTTCAGCAGCGTCATCACACTCTGTCGCGAGCGACGGGCTGCGGGGAAAACAATCGGGCCCACTTCCTGCTTCAACCGGGCGCAGTGCTGCCGGAACATCTGCGAAGTGCCTTTGGGCTCCCCCGTGCCGATAAAATCCACTTCGCCAACGAACGATTCCAAAACCCTTGAAGTAGAGACGCCGAGTGCTGCCCAATTTGTTTGAGGCAATTCAATCTTTTGGTTTTCAACGCTTTGAAAGAAAAACCGCACGGCGTTCTGGCTCGAAAAAAACAGCCAATCGCAGGCCGGTATTTTGGAAAACGGCAAAGCCGACAGCATCACGAACGACTGCCCAAACACTCCCCAACCCTGCGCTCGGAGCAGGGAACGAAAATCTGAATCGGGCAGGAGTGCGCGGGAGATAAAGGCGGTCATGGGGGCGAAGATAGGGGAATGTCCAACATCCAATATCCAACGTCCAATGTCCAAATAATCACGTCTAAAGCTTGATTTCTTCCTCTTCAATCAGGCGGGCAATGTTCAGGGTCACGCCGGGCAGGACATCGATGTCGCTGTCCCATTTTGGGAACTCCCAAGTTTCGGCGGCAGTGGCGTGGATAATGGTTTTACTTTTTGTGAAAAACCAAATTACCCGCTCCGTCCCGAAAGCAAATAGTTGCTGGATTTTCGGCACGATGTATTGTTCAAAAAGGTTTCCATCTGCATCGGGCATTTCAACTTGCACATCAATCTCAAGGGTGACTTTTGGTGGTACGTCAATGTACTTGTTGGTAATCATGCTTGGCAAAAGCAATTGACGGTCATAGATGGCAACGTCGAGGCCGAGATTGTTGCGCGGGTTGAGGTGGCTGCCAGTTTCGCCAGCGAACACATAATATTGCCTGCGGTCAATTTGTGCTTTTAACAAATCGCCAATCATATTTTTCAAAAGCGTTTGTAGCCCACTATCTGCCATGATGTCTTCCAGTTTTTTTGAGTTGTTCAGTACTTCCCGAAAGCCCGGGTAATAAAAGGGCAATCCTTCGACCGTCTCCCGAACGAGCGTGGCGGGGATGCTCTGAGGCGCTTTTCCAGCATCTTCCGGGGTAGTGACAAACACATCTTCTTTGTGCATGACATGATTTTTAGTTCTACAAAGATGGGCAAGATTCTACAGTTTCTGAAATTTGAATGGACATTTGTGGGCGTATTTTATTTTTAGACTTGCAAAACCGCCCTAATGATATGCCCTATTCAAAACAAGACTTGAAAAATCTGGTTGCCAACGGCCACACAGCCGCCGTACTTGCAGCCACGCTTACTGCAACAAGTGATTTGCGTGACACGGGCATTATGAACCGGTCTGTCGCATTGCTTTCCGCCCGATGGTCAGCGAACGAACAGGCCCGGCAGCGTGGCACCGTTTCCAATGCAGATTACCTACTTGAGAAAAACAAGGTTATTGACGCGCTGCTGCTCATAGTAGATCAAATTCCGGTGGAGGCGCTTGAGGGGCATCTACCCGAAAATTTGGTCCCGATTTATTCAGAATCGGAGCCCAGCTCCAAACCAAGTGACCTTTGGAAAAAACTCGGCTATGTAGGTCTTATCATCGGAATATTAGCAGGCGTGGTAAAAATTGTGGAGTATTTTCAAAAGCCAGCTGCCACTATACCCGTCGAACAATCCCAAATGAAACCCGATTCGCTGGCTACTTCTCCCAACATCAGCACTTCCGGCGACCAAAGCCCGGCCATCAATGCCCCCGGTGGCGATGTGCAGATAAATTATGGAGGCGAGGCTGAAAAACCTATTGAGAAAAAGTTGAAAAAGCAGTAAATTTGTCAATCAAATACCAATTGAAATGCAACATCTTCAGTGCATGAACTACATAACAGAACCAGATGCCGTGGATTTGACTGTCG
>JACMMM010000027.1 GCA_014379065.1 Saprospiraceae bacterium | reverse complement strand
GCCTCCTCGCAGGTTCAACTTCAAGATTCTGCCGCGAATGTTGAGTACATCATTCAAGTAAGCGATAATACTTATTTTTTGAATCGCACAAACAATGCAACCCCGCTTTTTCAATCTGCGCAGGGTTCTGACAAAGCCATAGCGAGCTCCTTTCTGCGAAAATTGGAAAAGGTGGCCAACTGGCATCAAACGCTCACGCTATCTAACCCCGAAACGAGTATCCGCGATGCAGAGATCAGCATTGAATTGCTTCAACTGAAGGAAGCCAGAAAAGACCATGAGATGGACAATGATGTTCCGCTAGCATCGGTGGATTGGCGCGCAAATCCGGCAGTGTTTTCCTACTTTCAAAAGGACCTGAAACCAGCTTTTCAACTAAAGCTGAACAATACGGGACCTCGTGCGCTCTGGGTAAGTATCCTGTATCTCGGCAGTGATTTTAGCATAACCAATCAATTGCTGCCCAAGGCTTTGCTGGATGCCGGGCAAGAAATTTGGGTACAGGAAATTGTCCGCGGTCAATCCTTTCGCACCATACCCTTGCAGATAGAGGGAAAACAACTCAGTCAGGGCATCACTTCCGTCGACGAATACATGAAAGTAATCATCAGCACCGAAGAATTGAATACGGACTTTTACCACCAAGCGGGGGTGGCAGCTGGGACAGAAACGGGGGCGACCCGCGTGTTTGGGCGAACAGAAATGCCTGAGGAGAAAGACTGGGCGACCAAGACCATTTGGTTTAGAATCGTGATCAAAACCTCGTAGGTCTTTAAGTTTTGGGCAAATGCGCTAAACGTATCCCCGGTGGCCGAGACCCAAACATTCGTTACCTTTAGCGGGTCGTTTGTTTCGAGCGGCCTATTTTTTAAGGCTTCAGCATGAGTCAAATTCCCGCTACACCTATCCGCCAATTGCTCCTGATCTTGCTCATCGCAGTCATTTTCGGGGTGCTTTTCTGGAACCTCCATTTTTTCGTTCCTGCGCTGCTGGGCTCATACACTTTGTATGTTCTGTTGAAAAGCCCATTGCTTTTTCTCACGGTGCGTTGGAAATGGCCAATCAAGTATGCCGCTATGGTACTGCTCCTATTGTCGTTTGCGGTCATTTTTTTTATTTTTAATGGACTGTATTTCATGGTGGAAGAACGGATTATCTCCTTGTTCGAGAACTCCGATAAACTTAGGCAAGATGCCGAAGCACTCGTCAGAAACTTAGAAGCTAAGTATGGTGTCTCATTGCTCACTGCGGAAAATATGAAGAGCTTCGGCAATTGGGCAGTTGGTGCAGCACAAGGCTTGGTAGGGGCAACCGTGAATGGGCTGGGCTTGTTGCTGGCAACGTTTTTCTTGCTCTGGTTTATGCTGACAGAGGGCAAAGCGATGGAGCAGTCCTTTTTCGATTGGATGCCGCTCCGCCACGAAAACGTGACTTTTGTTCGAAAGCAACTTAACGACATGGTGTGGGGCAACGCGGTCGGCATCCCACTCATGGCAGTGGTGCAAGGTTTGGCAGGGCTGCTTATTTATTGGCTGACGGGCGTTCAAGATCTCTGGATGTGGTTTGCAATCACATGCATCTCCAGCATGATTCCGTTGATTGGCGTGGCAATGGCCTTTATACCAATTTCAATCATTTTCTTGTCGCAGGGCGAGGAAGGGAAGGCACTTTTGATAGTGTTGTATGGCTTATTGGTTATCGGTACCATTGACAATTTCGCCCGGATGTGGCTGATGAAAAAAATAAATCACACCCATCCGCTCGTCACCCTGTTTGGAGTGGTAGTAGGGCTGCAGCTGTTCGGGTTTATCGGGTTTGTATTCGGGCCTATCTTGATTTCGCTTTTTATTTTATTGCTGCATATATATCATAAGGAGTTTCACCCAACACCAGCAAGGGTAACATGATGCTTGCGGCTACGCGCTGGGTTTCACTCCGATTAAACAGATTGGATAAGAAAGAATGGTGGTGCGGTATCATGGCCACCATATCAGCACCGCTTCGGGCAGCCTCGTAAAGAATACCCTTATCCACGGCGCTCTCATTTTCGTATGAGTAACCATGGCGAATCCCAGTGAGCAATGCTTCGAGATAGCGCTTAGCGGCTGACAGCCCGCCCTGTGGCACCAGCTCTGGTGTTTTTTTCAAATCAAACAACGTGAAGACCTCTATGTACGCATCAAAGGCAATTGCCAAATCTTGTAGGGCTTGTACTGTTTCGGTTTTTGGGATAGCGTGGTCGTCAAAAGGAAACAAGATTTTCTTCAAAGGATGGAAAACCACGCCGCGCGGCACCACGAGCAAAGGCAGTTTGCCACGCCGAATAGCGGCAGAGGTCACACTGCCATACAGCGCATTGGCCACGGCATTTTGCCCGTGCATACCCATTACAACCAGACCGGCCTCCTTGGATTGAAAGACCTCGTCCAAATCATTTGGCAGGTCCCAAGACCGCACAACGTACTCAATCTCAATCGGATAACTTTGAGCCAAATCATCTTTGAGCTCCTGGAGCTTATGTTCAAAGCCCGCCGCCATCTCGCCCACAAAAATGTTGGGAAAAACTACAGAAAGATCTGTCGCCTGAACCGGGTAGTTGAAATGGTGGAACAGCACCAGCCGCGCTTCGGTAGCCTTGGCGAGTGCAGCGGCGTATAGCACCGCATTGGTGGCGTTGTGGGAGAAATCGGTACAGGCGATAATCGTTTTCATGCTGTTAAAATTTGCTTTAGGCTTCGGCTTCTGCCATTTGATGCACTTTTTCGCCCATTACCAGCAATGGCACTGAAATAGACGCTGCAACACGCTGCGTCTCGCTCGGATTCAAAATGCTGGACAAAAAGGTATGGTGGTGTGGAATCATCGCCACAATATCTGCAGAACTCCTGGCTGCTTCGTAAAGAATGCCTTTGTTGACGGTGGCTTCGTTTTCGAAGGAGTAACCATGCTTCGTGCCGGACAACAGCATTTCAAGGTTCATTTTTGCTGGCGACAATCTTGGTTGAGGGACCAATTGCGGCGTTTTTTCCAAATCGAACAAGGTGAAAATTTCGATATAGGCGTCGAAGACATTTGCCAAATTTCGAAGCGGCTCCAGTGTCTTGGCGCTCGGTATCGGGTAATCGTCACAAGGGAAAAGGATCTTTTGTATGCTGTGGAAGGCTGCGGCGCGAGGGACCACCAACAGTGGCAGCGTGCCGCGCCGAATGGCAGTAGCCGTCATGCTGCCAAAAAGTACGTTGACCATAGCACTTTGACCGTGAATGCCCATAACCACCAAATCAACATGTTCCTCATGGAAAGCCTCTTCCAGATCGCTGGAAAAATCCCACGAGCGCAACTTATATTCGATTTCGATAGGATAGGTTTTGCCCAGGTCAGCTTTGATGTCCTGTAATTTGCGCTCTAAATCTGCCGACAACTCGTCCACAAAAATAGTGGGATAAGCGGATGTGAAATCAGTTGCAGGAACTGGATAAGCAAAGTGGTGGAACAAGATCAACCTGGCTTTTGCTGCATTGGCGAGCGCTGCGGCGTATTGTACTGCATTCGTCGCGGTGGTTGAAAAATCGGTGCAAACAATTATTGTTTTCATGATGCAAGCATATTAAATTGGTTATTCATCAAAAGAACATAAGAGGCTAAGTCTTTGCATAATCTAATTTTCGTTATCGAATGGAACAACGGAAGACGAACAACTTTACTTTTGGTAAAGTTGTGCCTTAACATTAAAAAGTGCTTCATCAATGAAAAAAGACCTTAAAAACAGCATATTTTTAAGGAAAAGCCTAACAATTGCAAATAAATCTCCGATGTTTGCTTTATGAAACCTACAACTTTCCGCTCAACTAACCATCTTTCCCTCCCGTTTCGCGCCCTATTGTTCCTTGTTGCTCTTTCCTTGAGCAGCACTGCTTTTGCGCAAACCTGGACGGGCACTGTCAACACGAACTGGAACGTAGCGGGCAACTGGACGGCTCCTGCGGCCGTACCTATCGCCACTGGTAACGTTGTGATTCCCAATACCACCAACAAGCCTGTTATTCTGGCGGGCACATTAGCCGTGGCAAAATCCGTTTGGGTAAAACCCGGAGCCATGCTTACCATCAATGTTGGCAGTAGTCTGACTATCAATGGTTCTGCCGGAAATGCTATTTTAAACGAAGGCAGCATAACCAACAATGCAACCCTTAAGATTGGGGCAACGACAGGTATCAGTGGATTTGGCATTTATAACACGGGCAGTTTTACTAACCAGAGTGGCACTATCACTATTGACCGTACAGGCTTGTTAGGTATTGGGAACGATCCTGGCGCCACATTTATAAACAAAGCAACCATCACTATCGGAGCTGCTGCGGGTACGAGCATTGGCGGGCATGGCATTTCGAATTATGGCTCTTTTACAAACGAAACTGGCACTATAAGTATTAATCGAACGGTTATCGGCGCAGGTATTAGCAACGTTTTCAACGGCACCTTTACAAATAAAGCGACCATTACTATTGGAGGGGTAGCGAACATCGATGGTGATGGCATTATTAACTTCGGGAATACCTCCGGGGGTAACCCGGTCTTTACAAATCAAAGTGGTACCATTAATATTGATCGAATCGCAGGCGTAGGCGGAGGAGACGGTGTTCAAAACGTCGGGGGCGTATTTATCAATAAAGCCCTCATCAAGATTGGCGCTACAGCGAATATTAACAGATTTGGTGTTTATAACAATAACTTATTCACGAACGAAAGTGGCACTATTAGCATTGATCGTACGGGTGCGGAGAGTATACGTAACTCTGGTGGCACATTTACCAATAAAGCGGACATCAAAATTGGATCTGTTGCCAGCATTAGCTTAATTGGCATTCAGAATCTAGCTAGCTTCACCAACGAAAGCGGTACGATTACGATAGACAGGGTGAGCAATAGCGGTTGGTGTCTTTATAATGGTGGCATCTTTACGAATAAAGCGGCCATCAAAATTGGCAATGTAGCGAACGCTGCAACAGGCATTTCAAATCAAGCTGCCTTCACGAACCAAAGTGGCACTATTACAATATACCAAACCGGTGCAAATCAATCCGGGATTGAAAACTCAGGCGGCGCCTTTACAAATAAAGCGACCATCCTTATCGGCACTTCTGCGGCCATTCCAGGCTTTGGTATCCGAAACCAGGCCATTTTTACCAATGATCTCTTGGGAATTATTCACATAAACCGCACCGGACAATCGGGTATACATAACCAAACGGGTACTTTTACGAATAAAGCGACTATAAATATTGGCAATGTAGCGGTCAATATTACTGGACACGGCATTGCTAACAATTCCACCTTCATGAATGAAACTGGCGCAATCAATATTGACCGCACCACTACAGATGGGATTAATAACAGCGGCGGCACCTTTACGAATAAAGCGACCATTAGTATTGGCGCAACAGCGAATATCGGCGCAAACGGTATATCGAACGCGGCCAGCTTCACCAATGAAAGTGGCGGGATTATCATTAACCGAACAACTACCAACGGCATTATTAATGTAGGCGGCACCTTTACCAACAAAGCAGGTATCGCCATGGGTACTATAGCGCTCACCAGCATCGGTGGAAAAGGGATTGAGAATTCAGCCGTATTTACCAACCAAAGCGGCTCAATTGTTATTGACCGCGTCAGTCAGGGAGGGATTAAAAACGCCACCGGAACCTTTACAAACAAAGCCAGTATTTCCATCGGCTTAAATGCAGCTATCACTGGCATAGGAGTCGAAAACTTGAATGTTTTCCTGAACGATGTGGGTGCAACGATGGGTATTGACCGTACCTCAAGTCATGGAATTTCTAATCCGGGCGGCACCTTTACGAACAAAGCAATCATTACCATTGGCGGTGTGGCAAATACGAATATTGGGAACAATGGAATTCTGAATGGAGCATCCTTTACCAATGAAACCGGTACGATCAATATTGATCGCACCACTATGGATGCAGTGACAAACAGCGCTTCCTCGACGTTTACCAACAAAGCTATCCTCAAAATCGGCGGCTCTGCAAATATCAGTGGCGACGGAATTCGCAATTCTGGAACCTTCACCAATGAAACAGGTACGATTAATATTGACCGTGTAGCAGTTTTCGGCAAGTTTGGCATCGAAAACCAGGCCGGCATTTTTACCAATAAAGCGACGATCAATATAGGCGCATTGGCAGCTCTTTCAGGGCACGGTATTTACAACGGTGCCGTTTTCATCAACCAGAGCGGCACCATTGCGATTGATCGAATTAACCAATTCGGCATCGTCAACCAACCCACGGGCACATTCACGAATTTTACCGCAATCAATATTGGCGGACTGGCAAGTATTGCAGGGACAGGAATCGGGAATAATGGCTCCTTTACCAATGAGATTAGTGGTAACATAAGTATCTATCGCACACTCCAGTATGGGAATGGGATTAATAATGGGGGTACGTTTATTAATAAGGCAATAGTTGCCATTGGAGGTACAGGTAACATCGGAGATGAAGGTATCTACAATGCCGGCATCTTCACGAATCAAAGCGGTACCATCAGCATTGACCGCACTGCTCAATCTGCCATTTTCCAACAGGCCGGTACTTTCACTAACCAGGCTACGATCAATATAGGAGGCATAACAGCAACCACTATCGGGCTTTTTGGCATTCGCAACCACGCAATATTTAACAACGATGCTGGTGGAACGATCAACATCGACCGGGCCCTGGCAGGTATTATAAATCAGGGTGGTACGTTTACCAATAAAGCAAGCATCAACCTTGGCAATGCAGCAACTATTGCCGGAGATGGCATCTTGAATGCCGGGACTTTCACCCATGAAACGGGTATCATCAATATTAATCGGACAGGGGGGCAGGGGATTTTAACCCAAAACACTGGCATTTTTACAAACAAGGCGACGATCAGGATAGGAAATTTGGCGGGTATTGTTGGAAACGGCATTCAGAACGAAGCCGGTTTTACCAATGAACTGGGTTCAATTGACATAAACCGAACCGGCGGCTCCGGGATATACAACCGTTTTTCAGGCGCCTTTATCAATAAGGCGGTAATGACCATGGGTACTGTTGCAGGTACGAACATTGGAGTACATGGGATTGATAACCAGGCTGTTTTCACCAATGAGACTGGCTCTATCAGCATTGACCGTACAATTGCAGAGGGTATTAGTAATGTGGTTGGTACGTTCACAAATAAAGCTACCATCAATCTTGGCAATGCCGCAAACATTGCCGGGAATGGCATCTTTAATGTTTCGACTTTCACTCATGAAACGGGCCTCATCAATATTAACCGAACAGGGGGCCATGGGATTGTAAACCAAACCACTGGCATGTTTACAAACAAAGCAATTATCAGGATAGGAAATTTGGCGGGTATTGGGGCAAGTGGCATTCAGAATTCAGCCAACTTTACCAATGAACTGGGATCAATAAACATAAACCGAACTGCTGGTCCCGGGATTTACAACTTTAATTCAGGCGCCTTTATCAATAAGGCGATAATAACCATGGGCACCATTGCAGGTACAAACATTGCGATACATGGGATTGATAACCACGCCGCTTTCACCAACGAGACCACCGGTTCTATTAATATTGACCGAACAATCATAGACGGTGTCAATAATTTGGCCGGCACATTTACCAATAAAGCGAGCGTCAAAATCGGCGCTACGGCAAGCATCGGCGTGAACGGTATTTCAAACCACGGGATCAATTTTACCAACGAAAGCGGCGCCATCACCATTGACCGCACCGGAGGAAAGGGCATCCTCAATCTTGCCACCTTTACAAATAAGTCAAACATCACCGTCGGAGGTTCGGGGCCTATTGGTGGAGATGGACTTGCAAATAGCGGGGGCACTTTTTTAAACGATGTTTGTGCCGTGCTCACCCTTTTTGATAACCTGAACAATGTTAGTGCCTTCAATAACCTGGGGTTGTTTACCCTCAATACCGCGCAGCCGCACACCAACGGCATCCTTTTCAACGACGGCATTATTGACTACATACAAGGAAATCCTATCCCCAATGTAACCAACAACGATATTATCCTTGAACCTATCTCTGGCTGCCCGAACAGCAGCATCCAACCGGCCTTGAATATCGGCGGTGCCAACAGCTTTACCGTAGGCAGTACCTGGTACTCCAACGTACTCCTCACCATTCCGGCAGGTAGTTATGTGCAGGGCACCAACACTTTTACATCAACGTTGGGCGTAGGCACTTACACCCTGTACATGAGCATTAACGGCGTACCGAGTTGCCCAAGGACGGTCAGCATACAAGTGAAATTGGTGGATAACCTGTCCCCCGTACCGGTTTGCATGGATCCCATCATTGATCTGGATACCTTCTGCAACCCCTACACCCTCCTGCCCATTGACGTGTTCGTGGGCGGAACTGACAATTGTGGTGTGGTGAATGTCATCAGCATTTCGCCGTCAATGGTCACCTGTGCCGATGTCGGGAACACTATTACTGTGACAGTTACAGTGGATGACGGCAACGGCAATACCGCCACTTGTACCTCTAATGTAGGGGTGATCCAGTTTACTTCCAATCCGGTCAATAATAGAGCGCGGCCGGAGGAACCCTTGCTGTTAAGTACGCCTTCTGGTTCAGTGCAGCGAGTACGTGTTTTTCCCAATCCGGCCTCCTCCGAAGTAAATATCGCTATAGAAAAGGAATACGCATCTGGCATGCTTCAACTGTACGATATGCAGGGTCGCTTGGCCTTTACGCAATTGCTGGAGGATACTTCTCTGGAATACCACCTCAATGTCAACGACCTTGCTGCGGGCGCTTATATGCTACGGGTGCTTCTGGATAAGGAGCATTTTGTACAACCTTTGATAATTTCGGAAAGAGAATAATTTACTGTTTAAATATTCGGCAACCTCGCCGACACCTTCTCCCAAAACACATCGTCCAGCAGCCGGGCGCTTCCGATCAGCGCCGCGTGCTCGCTGTGCTTGGAAACGACGACTTTTACAGTCACGCCAGACTTGTCCAAACCTCCCCGAAACGCGCTCCCGAACAGCGGCAGCGCATGGGCAATGTTGCCGCCAATGATCAAAACTTCTGCACCGAATTTTTGGAGCGGCTCGGCCAGACAGTCCGCCAGATTTTGGCCAAACTGTAAAAACAGGTTTCGGGCAACTGCATCGGTGTTCGTTTTTTCGATCAATTCCTTCACCCCGGAGATAGTCACGCCGACCTGTTTTTGGTATTCCCCAATAAACCATCGCGTCGAAAAATAATCGTCGGCAATCCCGTCTTTGAAGGGCAAATGCCAGAGGCAGCCTTCTTTGGGTACTGTTTCCCCCGATACAACAGGCACACCATCTTCCGTGAACGCCGAGCCAAAACCGGTTCCCAAAGTGATGACCACAACTTTATGAAATCCCCGCCCTTCACCCGTCCAGGCTTCTCCGACCGCGAAGGAAGTGGCATCGTTCAGAAACCGCATGGGCAGCTCCTTCTGAGTCGTCAGCAAGGGATTCAAGGCGCTGGGGATGTGGAGGCCGTACAAGTTTTTGAATTTGTGCTCCATCTTCGAAACGCCGTTTCGGTAGTCGAAAGGCCCCGGAATGGCGAAACCGATGCCCGCCAACTGCGATTCCGCTATTTTGGAAAGCGTGCTGTTCAGGGCCTTCGCCCAATTTTGAAGGATGACTTCGGCTGAGGCTTCGTGTTTATAGGTGGCCCTGGAAAGGGTTTCCGTCAGAAGTTCGCCTTCCTGAATTTTTACGGCTGCACAGGTTATGTGGGTGCCGCCGATGTCTGTGCCGATGGAGAGAGGATGTTGCATTTAGAATTTGACTTGTAAGATCCCAATCTTATCTCATTTAGTGGCAATACTGAAAGCAAGGCCTAACGCTGTCGTATCATTTTGGTTAAATCTCAGTGGATTTACACTCCAGTTTTCAGCTACTTTTAGAATTTGTTCATCATGCCCAAAAATAGGGAGGTTGTTTTTTGATTTGTAGTATTCAATCATTTCTGTATCATCTTTTTCTTCTTCATACGCTTCGGCAATAATCGTTTTTTCAATTTTAGTAGCCTCTCCCAGATCCAAATAAGGGGTGCCATCAGCATAACTAAAGGCTCTTATGCAGGCTCCATTTTTAAAAAGCCCTACTGCTCCGTATCCTACAACTCTATGATTGCCGAAATATTGGGCTTCCCCAAACACTTCACTTAGTTTTGATAAAAATGCCCTAACAGCCGTGTCCTGTATATCTTCAATTTTATTATCTACAATGAGCGTCCAACCTTGAATAGGTGGCGTAATAAAACCAAAGTCTCTGTTCGTTACAGCAGTTAATCCAGATAACCAGTTCGACGGGAAAGTCTTGATTTTACATTTGTGGTACGCTTCTAGTAACGCCAACAAAGTTTCATTATCAGCGTTTTTTATTGCTATCCATTTCGTTTTATATCCAAAAGCTATTGGTGTATCAGCGTTTGTATCAAAGCCGTTTTTAGATTCCTTGATCCAATATTTAATCAATCCATAAACAATCAGAGTGCCCCATGGGAAAGCATAGAGGATCCATGGGTTTTCAACCAACAATGTATGAAGCATCCTGAGCAAATTATCCATTTATGAGGTAGTCTACTTTTGCCGGACAGTTAAATATCAATTCTCAAAGATAATCATACCAGTAATCTGTTTTCAAAATCAGGGTCTACTTTTCCGTTGGTGGCTGCCTCGCCATAGCCGTCAGGGTAAGTACCACTGACCGCTGTTCCGGGACGGATGTTGCTGGACATTATTCGTCAATCTTATGGCTACGGTGCGGACGCTAGGCTTGTACGGAATGTTTGAGCGTGTCAGCCGCAGCGCGGCACAACGTCGGTAGAAGTTAAGGTTTGAGTAGATTTGTAAGGTGCGTAGCACCGAAACACGCGCCAAAAGTTCCGGTGCTACGCACCTTCACACCTAATTATCCATCTGATTTCTACCGACATTCCGCCGCGCTGCGGCTTTTCCAAACATTCAGTACAGCCCTAGCGAGGACGCCAACAACAACGACGAAGCTCAATTTCAAGTAAAATTATTCAGTTAAAGACTTAACCTGACGGCTATGGTAACAACACCAAGCGTTGCCGCAAATAATCTAGATAATAAAATCAGGGAATCAACAGTGTAAAAAGTTAGGATGTAATTCGCCTTTTTTGTAATATTGCAACATTATGTATGGATAACAACCTGTATTTTGATCTGGTTGTTTCCCGCATTTTTCCCGTAACCGATTCATAAAGATGCAAAAACACATACTGCTTTTTATTACCCTGCTCTTTTCTAATCTGATGCTGGCCCAGTTGGTGCCAACCTGTCCACCCGGACAAAAGCCGGCAGAGACCTGCGCCGGTGCCTGCGTTTACTGCGATATTAACGGATTTGTGGGCAGCACAGTTGGTTATCAAGCGGTTAATACAGTCGCCTGCGGGTGTATGTATGTCGACAATGACCAGTGGCTGGCCTTTGTTGCCGGCGACACCATGGCCGACTTCACGCTTACCAACACCGGCTGCGTGAACCATAATGGCACACAAATGGCGCTCTATGAAAACTGTAATTCCGGTGCAATCGCTTGCGATTGTGGAGGCCAGGGAGGCCAAGGCAATCCTCTACATCTGAATAATGTACCACTCACTCCGGGCGCTACCTATTATCTGATGATTGATGGTTGGTCTAGTGATAAGTGCTCTTTTGTCTTAACCGTCGATCCGCCTGCTGCAGTAATTGGCAACCCAATCGGAGCCAGTATCGGACCCATTCAAGGCCCCGATATTATTTGTCCGGGCGCCACGGTCACCTTTTCTGTGCCTTCGGTTACCAATGCAGGTACCTACACCTGGACGGTTCCCGCAGGATGGAAGATCAACGGACAAAATTCCCCCCAGCACGTCTTTGCCACAGACGGCGGCAATTCTGTAAAAATAAAAGTGGGCACGAACAGCGGTCAGATCTGTGTGAAGGCTGCCAATTCCTGCTTCCCCGACGGGCCTTCCATTTGCAAGGACATCATCGTGGGGCCTACGCCCGTAAACGTACTGTCGCCTGTGTATATATGCAATGAAGACAAGCCTTATCAGCTGCCCTGGGGCGACCCAGCGCCTGTCAGCGGGATTTACCAGAAGATACTTAAATCCATATACAATTGCGATAGCACAGTGCGTCAGGAAGTTATCATACGACCGCCGCTGCTCAACACTCTTCCCGACACGACCATCTGCGCCGGCGACAGTATAGCGGTGTGTGGCACCAAATATACCGGCGCGGGCCATTATGCCCGTACTTGCCAAAGCTACCTGGGTTGCGACAGCCTGATTAATTTTTCCCTGTCCGTGCTGGCGCCCCTGGCTAAAATCAACGGAAATGCGACCCTGACCTGCGCTACCACAGCGATTTCGCTCCATGCATCTACTTCTCCCCTGGGCACCTTGTTCCAGTGGAAGAACGGCTCCGGACAGGATTTGGGCGACAGTACGCATTTGTCGGTAACGACACCCGGCGTATATGTCCTGAGCGCCACCATGGCAGGAGGAGGAAGGCAATGCGTGAAATCAGACACCGTCCTGATCGCATCTAACACTGATTCCCCTGCAATTTCCGCAACGGGCGGGACGTTGAATTGTGCCATCAACACCGTAGTCCTGAACGCAAACACCAACGTAGCCTCGCCCTTGTGGGCCTGGACTGGGCCCGGTGTTTTTTCTGCCAGCGTTGCTAATCCAAACGCTTTGCTGGCCGGCGTCTATACCGTAACCGTCACCGACCAAATAAACGGCTGCACGTCTTCCGTCACGACAACCGTGATGGGCGATACGCTGCCGCCAATCATTGCAGCAATCGGCGCTACGCTGAGTTGCGCTGACACTTCGGCGCAACTGAGCGTAAGCGCTGTGCCAGCTTCCGTTGTTTACCAATGGGCCGGACCGAACGGCTTTTCATCCGCCGTTTCATCGCCTGTCATTACAATGCCGGGTATTTATACGGTCGCCGTGACGGACACGACCAACCATTGCCCCGCCCTTGACACAGCGGAAGTTTTCCTGAACGATACGCCGCCGGGCGCCCTTGCATCGGTGAACGGCGTAATCACTTGTCCCAAGCCGGATGTCCCATTGATCGGAGATTCCCCCACTTTAGGGGCTACATACGCGTGGACAGGTCCCAATAATTTCAGCGCAGCGTTACAAAACCCCTCGGCGAATCTGGCTGGAACCTATACTTTGCTCGTATCCGGGCCAAACGGCTGTATCAGCACTGCAACTGTGGAGGTAAATGGAAATGTAGATATGCCTGACGTGGCTGCCGGAGGTGGAATCCTGAGTTGTGGTACTCCGGCAATCGCTCTCCAGGGAAGTTCCGGCACGAGCGGTGTCTCTTTCTCTTGGACGGGGCCGAACGGCTTTGTGGCAATGCTTCAAAACCCGATGGTTTCAGATACAGGTGTTTATACCCTGACCGTCACTGCCTTGAACGAATGCACTGCAACGATGGCAGCAATCGTTCATGGAAACTTCGGTTTGCCGGAATTACACGCCGAGACAGATACAATTACTTGCTGGAACCCTGCGGTTGACCTTGCAGCCAGCAGCCTGACACCAGGCGCCACTTTCCAATGGGATGGCCCCGTCGGGTTCTTTTCGCTCCTCGATACGGTATCAACGAATGTAAGCGGTGTGTACACCCTGACGGCCACGGCCCCGAACGGCTGTGCGGCCCAAACCTCCATTTCTGTTCCCATTAACGTCGCCGGACCAGGTGCTGCGGCTCATGGCGACACCCTCACTTGTAGTACACCGCTCCTGAACCTCGCCGGGTCGTCCGGGCTTCAGAATGTGCAATGGCATTGGACGGGGCCCGGTAATTTCATTTCGACCGAACAGAATCCGGCCATCAACCTGCCGGGGCTATACCAATTGGAAGTGATGGGCCTCGTAAATGGCTGCACCTCGACCGCTGCTGCCTTGGTTAACGTGGATAAAGTCCCACCTTTAGCCGCTTCAGACACCGGAACGCTCACTTGCTCCCTGGACTCATTAATGCTGACGGGCAGCTCAAATGTGGCATCTCTTTTTAACTGGTCGGGACCTGCCGGTTTCGCTTTCACAGGCACGAACCCGGTCGTGGTCATGCCGGGTGATTACACCTTGGTGGCCCAATCTCTAAACAACGGCTGTGCCGACACGATTTCAGTAACAGTCGCTCAAGACATCGCCCCGCCTGATGCCAGCGCACAAGGTGGAACGCTTGATTGCAATCTCACGCAATTTGCTTTAAGCGGCAGTTCGGGAACGCCCGGGGCCGAGTTTTTCTGGACAGGCCCCAATAATTTCAGCGCTTCGGAACAAAACCCGTCCGTCTCCAATCCGGGGCAATACCTGCTCACGGTCACTGGGCCTAACGGTTGCCACGCAAGCGCCACTGCCGAAGTCCTGAAAGATGTCAATGCTCCGACCGTTACACTCGATGGCGCGGATACCCTGACCTGTTCCCTGACCAGCCTGACCCTTGAGTCCGATATCCAAACCGCCGGAGCGAGCGGTGTTTGGAGTGGCCCGAATAACTTCGCAGCAGATACTTCCCACATAACCATCACGATACCAGGCATTTATACCTTTAGCGTCACCGCTCCGAACGGCTGCATATCGGCCCCGACCCTGACTGTTTTGCAGGACACGATACCGCCACAATTGGTCAGCACGCAAGGAGGCTTGTTGAATTGTGCCAT
>JACMMM010000266.1 GCA_014379065.1 Saprospiraceae bacterium | reverse complement strand
GCTTTTTTTATTTTTGCAAAAGTCCAGTTTTTCAAGTGGAAGCCGCCTGAAAAGTTGTTTGCTCAAAGCAACACCTACTCCTGTTTTCCCGTAATAATACTATGTGCTCTATGTGGTTAAGAAAACATGCGCTTAGCGAATGAATAATATCCTTGCGTTGCTGATTTTGTTGGAGAGTGTTTTTAGCATAGAGGCTCTTGTAAAAGGGGCGTTAAATCAAGTATTCACCAAGAGCCCTGAAGAAAGGATAACGATACATTTTCAACCCATTTTTAAGGGAAAAAAAATTACTTTGAACGAGCCTTCCGAAAAGGATATCCCTTCCTTGC
Source organism: Saprospiraceae bacterium (assembly GCA_014379065.1). GTDB lineage: Bacteria > Bacteroidota > Bacteroidia > Chitinophagales > Saprospiraceae > M3007. Next base: position 13,955 of record JACMMM010000266.1, on the reverse strand, counting down.
AGGTGATGCGGTTTTACCTGAGCAATTTCGTTTTTTTGAAAAATGGCGCAGTCGCTTTTGAAGAAAAGAACAGCTACCATTTGCTTGATTTAGAAGATGAAAACACGCTGGTTTTGAAATTTGACGCAGCCCAAAACTTAGATTTTGACCACCTCAAATTCAATCTGGGTATCGACAGCCTGATCCATATTTCCGGCGCGATGGGCGGCGACCTGGACCCGACAAAAGGGATGTTCTGGACTTGGCAAAGCGGTTATGTGAATTTTAAACTGGAAGGCGTTTTCGAAAAATGCCCCTCCAGAAACCACGAATTTCAATTCCACCTCGGTGGCTATTTGACTCCGTTTCAATCGGTGCAAAGGGTCAGTTTGAGTGCCCCAAAAGGAGGAAACCTTCAGTTGCAACTGGATTTGACCCCGTTTTTTGACCAGATAGATTGGGCGAAGCAATACAGCATCATGTCGCCCTCCAAGGAGGCAGTGACATTGTCCAAAATTTTGGCAAATTCATTCAGCGTCCATGCGAAATAGAAAGATTCAATATTCGATGTTACTACTTTCGGCGTGTTGGCTGCTTTCGGCGTCAACACTTCCGTGGAAGAGCGAGCCCGTTGAACTTGAATTTCCCAAATCTTGGCCCAAACCGGTGTACGACTTTTCCAAGAACCCGCTCACGAAACAAGGGGTGGAATTGGGCAGAAGATTGTTTTACGATCCCATATTATCGCGGGACAGCACGGTTTCCTGTAGCAATTGCCACCTCTCCTTCACGGCATTCACCCATGTAGATCACGCTTTGAGTCACGGGATTGAAAATCGTATCGGTACTCGGAATTCACCAGCCTTGACGAACCTTGCCTGGGCTAAAAGTTTTATGTGGGATGGTGCCGTCAATCACCTTGATTTTCAGGCCCTTGCCCCTATAGCACACCCGGCGGAAATGGACAACTCGATTGAAAACGTAGTGCAAAAAATACAGGTAAACCCCAAGTATAAAACCCGGTTTTTTGAAGCCTTTGGAGACAGCATCGTGACGGGAGAGCGCCTTTTAAAAGCCATGGCACAATTTGAACTGACGCTCATTTCAGCCAATTCAAAATACGACCGGATGATTGTGGGGAAAGAAAAATTCACGGAACAGGAGCAAAGCGGCTACCAGGTTTTTCAAAAAAATTGTGCTTCTTGCCATGTAGAGCCGCTTTTTACGAACCATAATTTTGAAAGAAACGGTTTGCCGCTCGACACGACCTTGAATGACTTTGGAAGAATGAAGATTACTAAACTACCCGCCGATTCGCTAAAATTCAAAGTGCCCACGCTGCGAAACATTGAGTTTTCGTACCCGTACATGCACGATGGGCGCTTCAAAAAACTTCGGGAGGTGATCAATCATTATGCCCAAACAACTGCACTCGCCCGAAAAATTGAACTGTCTCCCAACGAAAAAGTGGATCTGGTGGCTTTTTTATTGACCTTGACAGACAAGGAATTTTTGTTTAACCCGAACCACTCATTTCCAAGAGATTAGAAAATCTGTGTAACATCTGAAAGAACCATTTGCGTGAAACCAATTACCACACACAAATACATTCATCCATTGGACCTATTTATCTGCCACTAATTGCACTAATTTGCACCAATTCAGACCCAAAACATATCATATTCGTGAAAATTCGTGCAATTAGTGGCTGCCCTAAATAGATAACATCAATTTCAAACATGAAAAAAGGAATTCTCTGCCTCGCCTTACTCGCAAGTTTTTTCCAGCTCCCCGCGCAAACCAATCCAGCCATCACCTCCTGGATTTTCAATACCACCGGTTTGAAAGGCCGACACTATGTAAATGGCAATTCCACCCCGATTCAAGACAACGTGCTCGCTAACGTCGAGTCGGTCCAATATTCGGCTGATTGGTCTTACATAAAAGCCAATGGCATTCCGGCCTACATCACCGGGCCGTTTTTGGACGGCAATCCTTCGGTAGCAACCGCCCAAACAGGCTATTTCAAGATACCGCTCCATCCGGTTAAAACCACCGGAACGCCCACCAACACCACGGGCGGAAACATTGGAGCCTTTATCAACGGCGTGGCCTTGTTTGATTATCGCGATGGTGTGGCCTGGAACCCAAACACGAATGCGCTTTGTGGTGGCCCCGGAAACCCGGCTTGCCCAGGCGGCCCCATGACGGCCCAAGCCTGGAACCGCGATGCCATCCCCGCTGAAAGGGGCGGTTTCGATTGTGCCAAGGCGCACCCTGCCATGGGCAATTACCACCACCACCAAAACCCATCGGCTTTTAACCTCGATTTAGTGGTTATTTCCAACGTTTGCAGCCTGTACCCGGCTGACGGGCTGTACGCCATAAACGATTTGCAGCATTCGCCGCTCATTGGTTTTGCCTACGACGGATTTCCGATTTACGGGGCTTATGGCTTTAAAAACACCGACGGCACAGGCGGCATTGTGCGCATGAAATCAAGTTATAAACTAAGAAATATTACGGTGCGGACACACCACGCCGATGGGACGGATGTGGCGGATGGCCCTCCCGTGAGCGCGACGTACCCACTGGGTTATTTCCGGGAGGATTACGAATATATTACTACTTCGCCCGCTACATCTGATTATTTAGATGAGCACAATGGACGGTTTTGCGTGACGCCAGAATACACACAGGGCATTTACGCCTATTTCTGTACGGTGAATGAAAACTGGAATTCTGCATATCCTTATGCGGTCGGGCCGACTTTTTATGGCGTGAAAAGTGCCTCGAAAGTGCAAACGATTGGCGAACCGGTGACGACCTATTCGCCCACGACGGCGGTTTCTGAAGGCAATTTGGAGCAGCTCAACATCGCCATTTTCCCCAATCCTTCGGGCGATTTCTTTGCCATTCAAGCAGGAGCTTTGCTGCGTGAAAAAATGGATCTGCGCCTTTACGACCTGTCCGGAAAATTAGTGCAGGAAACGGAAATCCAGCCCGGCAGCACGATTGGCTATTTGGATGCCCAGACATTGTACGCTGGGGTGTATATCGTTTCGTGTTGCGTGAACGGCCAGGTGATTTCGAATAAAAAAGTGGTGGTGGAGTAGTTTAGGTTTTGTTGTACAATAAGCAAATAGGCAGATTAGATTTTTTCTGATAGGATGAACAGGATTTAATCTCTTTTGTGATACACTCCTGTTCATCCTGTTAATCCTGTCAGAAAAAAACTTGTCAAAAGCCCTTTCAAACAATAACATGAAGAAATCCTTTACACTTTTTTTGCTCCTATCCCTTGCAGCCGCTGCCAGCGCCCAACGCAACGTCATCCTCATCATTGCCGATGATTTGGGCACCGACTACCTTGGTTTTTATGAGGATCATCAGGACACTGCTCCTGTGCCGAACATTCGGAAGCTGCTCGGTCGGGGTGTTCGATTTACCAATGCATGGTCCAATCCGGTTTGTTCGGCCACCCGCGCAGGGATGCTGACGGGCCGATACAGTTTTCGTACGGGCGTGGGCGCCATTGTCGGCGGGACGGGCGGCTCAGGTGTTTTGGACATCAATGAAGTGACCATTCCCCGGCTTTTGAATATTTTCAAGCCCAATGGCATAGCAAAAGCCAATATCGGGAAATGGCACTTGCACAATGCGATGCCGATGTCCAATTTGAACAACCCAAACATCATGGGGTATGACCATTTTGCGGGCAATTTTATTGGCGCCATTATGAGTTATACGAACTGGACCAAAGTGACGAACGGCGTTTCGGGCAACGTCACCAATTACGCGACCACCGAGACCGCTAACGACGCGATCACTTGGGTAAAAGCCCAAAACAACAAGCCATTTTTTCTTTGGCTGGCCCTCAATGCACCCCATGCGCCATACCATTTGCCGCCAGCCGGGCTTCATACTTACACCAACTTGAGCGGCACTCAGCAGGACATTATGATGCATCCCGAATCTTATTTCAAAGCAATGATCGAAGCCATGGATCATGAAATGGGGCGATTGTTCGACTCCTTGGAGGTTCACAATCAATTGGATAGCACCGACATCATTTTTATCGGCGACAACGGGAACACCACGCAAACCGCTCAAATCGCCAATACCGATCGGGCAAAAGGCACGATTTACCAATATGGTGTGCACGTACCCTTCCTCATTTCAGGGCCTTCAGTCGTCAATCCTGGTCGCGTCAGCGATGCTTTGGTGAATACAGCGGATTTGTTTGCTACGATTTTGGAATTATTCGGCTACACCAATTGGCCCTCGCAAATCCCGGTCAACAAACCTGTGGACAGCAAAAGCATTTTGCCCATTTTGAAAAACCAATCCAGCTCAGTGCGCCCTTGGGCGTTCACCGAAATTTTCAATTTGACGCCTGATGCTGACGATGGAAAAACCATGCGAAACCCGGATTTTAAACTGCTCCGTTTTGACGATGGACACGAGGAATTCTACCATTTGTCCGTCGATCCAGCCGAATCAGACAACCTTTTGACCGGCACTTTGAACTCGAACGAACTGGCCAACTACCATTATCTGTGCACTGAAATGACGACCTTGGTGGGCGGAACCTCCTTCTGCAATCCCGCTGTTGGGGCCAGCGATTTGATCGGGTCTCCAAAAAACCTATCCATTTATCCCAACCCCTTTCGTTCGCATATTTATTTGAGAACCAAGCCCGAAGGAATAAATTTTGAATTGGTCAACCCCATCGGGCAATTGATTTTTTCAGGAAGTAATATTGAAAATCAGGATTTCTCGAATTTGGCGAAAGGGACTTATTTTTTAAGAATTATGGGCGAAGTGGTACAGGTAGTCAAGCTTGAAAAGGAATAACCAAGACTTGAGAATAATCCATTGTTGGACTCCATCAGCACCTTTACATTTATGTGGCTGCATCGGCCACCGCCGCCGCTGGGTGCGAGAGGCCTTTTATATTTCTCGTAAAGGATATGGACGAGACCCAGCAGGCGACCTATTGGCACAAGATTTTTAGAGAAATCAAAAAATGATTATTCAACTAAAAATTTCAACCATGAACGTTAAAAGATTGTTCGGAACACTGCTCACCATCCTAGGTATATTTGGATTGATCTATGCTGGTTTTATGTTTATAAATACATCGGGTGGGGCATACAACTATAAAACTATGTCAATATTCGGTATCCTTGGATTGGTCTTTTTTGTCGCTGGAATGGGCCTAATGCGTACCGTAAAAGATGAACCAGCATAGTCTTATTTGGGAGTTACCGCTGATACCAACACAGAAACCTCATTGTGCAAGCATTCAGCAAAGCCACCTTCCACGCCGAAAACTATTTTTTCTCCGTTGGCTTTTGTAATTTTCACTTCGCCGCTTTTCAACGACGAAACAATGGCTGCGTGGTTTTGCAGCATTTCGAACTGGCCTTCAGTGCCCGGTACGATTACCGATTTGACCTCGCCAGCGAAGATTTCTTTTTCAGGGCTGAGAATAACCAAGTTCATAATGTAAAATGTATATTGTGGTTAATAGTGGGGGGACGGCCCGCCTTCGCGCTGCGCGCTATGGCGGGTAAAGCGACCAATCCAAACACAACGTTCGATTTCTACCTCTTGAAAATCCCCCGACGAATTCCTAAACAACCAGAAATGTTCAGGGGGATTTTCAAGAGGTAGAAATCGAACGTTTAAGCAGAAGCCTCCTCCATCATCTTCTTCCCCTTCGCAATCGCGTCGTCAATCGTACCAACGAGGTTGAATGCTGCTTCGGGCATGTCGTCGAGTTCGCCGTCCATGATCATGTTGAAGCCACGGATGGTTTCGTCAATTGGAACGAGTACGCCTTTGAGGCCCGTGAATTGCTCGGCCACGTGGAAAGGCTGTGAAAGGAAACGCTGCACACGGCGCGCGCGGCCTACCACGAGTTTGTCCTCGTCAGAAAGTTCTTCCATGCCGAGGATGGCGATGATGTCTTGCAACTCATTGTAGCGTTGGAGAATCATTTTTACACGCTGCGCGCAGCGGTAGTGCTCTTCGCCAATGATTTTCGGATCGAGGATACGCGAAGTTGAACTGAGCGGATCCACAGCAGGGTAGATACCAAGCGAAGCAATTTTACGGTCCAATACCGTTGTTGCGTCCAAGTGGGCAAAGGTGGTTGCAGGAGCCGGGTCAGTCAAGTCGTCCGCAGGTACGTACACCGCTTGTACCGAAGTGATAGAACCACGTTTGGTAGAAGTGATGCGCTCCTGCATGATACCCATTTCCGTTGCCAGTGTAGGTTGGTAACCCACGGCAGAAGGCATACGGCCCAACAAGGCTGATACCTCAGAACCGGCTTGCGTGAAACGGAAAATGTTGTCTACGAAGAACAGGATATCGCGACCGCCAGAAGGGTCTTTCAAGTCGCCGTCGCGGAAATATTCAGCCATGGTGAGGCCGGAAAGTGCCACACGGGCGCGGGCGCCGGGTGGTTCGTTCATCTGACCAAACACAAGGGTGGCTTGTGATTTGGCGAGTTCTTTTTTGTCAACTTTGGAAAGGTCCCAACCACCTGCTTCCATGGAGTGGTTGAATTCCTCACCGTAACGGATAACGTTCGATTCGATCATTTCACGGAGCAAGTCGTTGCCCTCACGGGTACGCTCACCCACACCGGCAAACACTGACATACCGTCATAAGCTTTTGCGATGTTGTTGATGAGCTCCATGATCAACACGGTTTTGCCCACACCTGCACCACCGAAAAGACCGATTTTACCACCTTTTGCGTAAGGCTCGATCAGGTCAATAACCTTGATACCCGTGTACAGGATTTCGCGCTCGGTCGAAAGGTCTTCGTAAGCCGGGGGCTTACGGTGGATCACATAGGCATCCTTTCCTTTTTCCACGTGGCCGATGCCGTCAATGGCTTCGCCCACTACGTTAAAGAGGCGACCGCGCACCTGTTCGCCCACTGGCATAGCGATTGGACTTCCTGTGTCTACGCACTCAATACCACGCATCAGACCGTCGGTAGAGTCCATGGCGATGGTGCGGACCCCGTCTTCGCCGAGGTGGCGTTGTACTTCGAGGACGAGTTTGGTGCCGTCAGCGCGGGTGATTTCGAGTGCGCTGAGGATTTCGGGCAGGGAACTGTCAGGTCCGCTGAAGTCAACGTCCACGACTGCGCCAATAATTTGTTTGATACGACCGATATTTGCCATAGTTGCGAAATGAAATTTGGTATCCGGCGTAGTTTTTCAGCATCCGGCCACCGGAATAAGGATGCCCTCTTCAAAAAGCCGCGCAAAAGTACGATTCCTCCTGAAAAAAAAGCTAGTTGGGGCAGATTTTTGCTGCCAAAGAAAATTTTGAGGGAATTTTAAGACCTCAATGCTGGCTTGTCTATATTTACGGCTCTTTTCGACCTCTTTTTGCCCAAAACGAATATGGCCGACCCGACCCTTGCCCCGCCTAACATCGCCTGGAAAGACCTCCTCAAGTCACTTGCCCAACAGAAGTGCATCCTCCTCATTGGGCCTGACCTCCTGCCCGGCGAAAACCTCTTCCTCGAACTCTGCCGCCACACGGGCATTGACCCGAACGACCTGCCCGGCACACTCCCGCGCGACATCTCGATGGTGTACCCCAAGGACGAACTATTCCTTTTCCCCAACGATGCCGCCCGCACTAGGGTGTGGCGCAAATTCGACGACTTCCACGACGAATGGCTTGACCGGCTCACGCCCATTTATGAGCAAATAGCAGCTCTGCCATTCCCCGTTGTTATAAGCACCCTGCCCGATTTGGGCCTGCGAAAGGTGTTCGAGCGGCGTGGCATCCTTCACCAGTTCAGCTACTATGACTATCGCGGCATCCCCGAGCCGCACGACCGTATCAGCGTACCACCCCGCGATTTGCGCCTGATTTTCAATATGTTTGGTGTGCTCAGCGACCACAACTCGCTCGTGCTTACCCACGACGACTTGTTCCAATATTTTTGTCAAATCCTTGGCGACCGCAAACTCGGCAGCGAACTCTACATCGAACTTTCTCACGCGCTCAAACACGCCACGGATTTTATTTTTGTCGGATTCCAGTTTGACCAATGGCCTATGCAGATGCTGCTCCGACTGCTCAACCCCGACCGCAACAAAGGCCGCCAATATGCTCTCAATCCTACTGCCGCCAAAGAAACGTGCATCTTTTTTGCTGACCAATTCGAGGTCGAATTCGTGGACGGAATCACGCCACTCGGATTTCTGGAAACCCTCTCCGAAAAATGGGCAGCCGATGAGCAAAGCCGCCTTGGCGCTGGCGCACCTATTCAGCAAACCCTCCGCGATTGGCTGCGCCAAGGCCAAATCGCCCGCATCCTCGAACGCCTGCGACAGACCCCAGCAGCCAAGGATGCCGACTTCCAGCTCAGCCGCCTCAATTCCCTGCGCGAAGCCATACAAAACGGCGTGGTCAGCTCTGAGGCTGCTTTCCTTGAAATGAATAAAATCCGCCTCGCCGTGCAGGATTTGATTGAAAAAACCAACGCAGCATGAAACGCTACCCCGGCATACGCCCCTTCCGCAGCGACGAACAGCACCTCTTCTTCGGGCGCGACACCGATACCGAACGGCTGTTGAGGCTCATTGACCTCCAGCAAGTCGTCATTCTTTACGGCAAGTCAGGCTACGGCAAAAGTTCGCTGCTCTCGGCGGGTGTATTCCCGCGCCTTCAAGACGACGGGCAACTCCAGTCTTGGGAAATCCGCCTTGGCCCTTACAAGCCTGGCGAAAGCCTTCCCCCTGCCGCAAGCCTGCGCTTGGCCGTTGGCCGCCGAGTCAGTGAAAGCCCGATCTTGCCATCCAGCCTTGCCGAACCAAGCCTCTGGCAAGCGCTTAAAAACCTTCATACACCTACAAATAGGCGCTTCTTGCTGGTTTTTGACCAATTTGAAGAACTCTTTACTTATCCGACCGAGCAGGTGTTGGAGTTCAAAAATCAACTCTCCGAGGCGCTTTTTTCTATCGTCCCGAAACGTTACGAAAAAGCCTTTGCCAGTGCCCAGCTTCCGCCCGAAACCGAAGACGCCATATATACCCCTTTCGAGCTCAAGGTTCTGTTCAGCATCCGAGCCGACCGCATGAGCCTGCTGAATGGCTTGAAAGATTACCTTCCGAATCTCTTGCAGCATGGCTATGAATTGGACGCGCTTGATGAGGCATCAGCCAAAGTAGCGATATTGTTGCCTGCGAAATTGCCGAATATAGAATTTGAAACGCCCCCCTTCAGCTTCACTCCAGATGCTTTGAGCGCGATTTTCACTGCGCTGCGCGATGAACAAGGGCGCATCGAAACCAGCACACTCCAAATCGTTTGCAAGCACATAGAAGATAATATCGTCTATGGTTGGATGACATCGGGCAGGCGAGCGGATGGCACGTCCGCTAGTGCAACGGGTCAGCGCGTAGTTTCCGCCGATGACTTAGGTGATATCTCCGTGATATTCAGTGATTTTTACGAAAATACAATTGCTGGACTGGCAGAAGAGGAGCGCAACCCTGCTCGTCACCTCATCGAAGATGTCCTGATAAAGGACGGCATCCGACTGCCCTTCGCAGAGCAGGCACTTATGGCACAGCCCGGCGTGACCACAGACCTGCTCCAACGACTCAGTACCGCCTCCCTCCTGCGCGTGGAGCGCGACGATCAGGGCCGGATGCTCTACGAAGTGGGCCACGACACCTTGGTGCGCCCCATAGAAGAGGCGGCCAAAGCCCGTAGAGAATCAGAAAAGCAAGCTGCGGTAGCCGCTGAAGCCCAACGGGAAAAGGAGGCCGAACGCGAACGACTGCACCAGGAGGCCGAACGCCAACGCCACGAGCGCAAAAAAATTGAATCTGGACGCCGCAGAAACCTTGTGTTTGGTTTGAGTGCTTTAGCCCTGTTGGCCTTTGCATTTTATCAGACTTGGGTAGCCAATAAAGCTAAGCACGATGCCGAAGAAGCCGGAATACAAGCGGTATCTTTCATCCTTGAAAATGCCAAGCAGCAAATCAAAGCGTTGGATTATAATGCAGCGGTAGCTACTCTGCGGAGTTCTATAAAGCTTGTAGGAACTCGACCTTTGAGCAGCCCGCTTGGCTCAATGCGCCCCTTGGTGGCAAGGGCATTAATGGAACCAGCCTTTTTTGCCAACGAAACTGGTCGAGCCAAACAGGCTGACAATCTCGCAGCAGATATCAACCAGCTGCTCGGAGTTGCTGATTTGACAACTTTTGAAAAACTGTCAAATCTCCCTACGCTGCGCCCCACATTTGATACCCTCCATGCGCAATACTATGGTAAATTCGCTCACATCCCAGGCGGGGCAGATACTATTGGAAATAAGGACAATAGCCTGATCATCGCTGTCTCGCCTTTCCGGTTTGCCATCACGGAGACCACATGGTGGCAATACAATTTATTCTGCACTGCCACAGGATACCCCCAACCCAAAAGGCCGGGCTGGGGTAGCGAGGGCGACAACCCAATAGGCAATGTGAGCTGGTACGATGCCGTGGTATATTGCAATTGGCGAAGTCAACATGAAAACTTGCAACCTGTTTATTTCATTGATTCTGTAGGGCGAACACAAAGCGATGGTTGGGAGGTAAGCTTCGACCGCAACGCCAATGGCTACCGCTTGCCCACGGAAGCCGAATGGGAATATGCTGCACGGGCCAGCACTGATTTTGAATTTGCTGGGGACAGTCTTCTTAAAAACGTTGGTTGGTTCCATCGCAACTCTAGCAGTCGAACTCACCCTGTTGGGGATTTAAAACCGAACGGATTCGGCCTCTACGATATGTGTGGCAACGTGTGGGAATGGTGCCACAATTGGTATGAAACCTATCCAAAGGTCCCGGTGAAGGACTATTTTGGGCCTATTGAAGGTAATACTCGGGTCTTGCGTGGGGGAGCTTGGCTCAACTTCGTCGAGCTTTGTTCTGTGTCACGGCGCATTGGCTACGAACCAATCAGTAGAGGCAATGATTGTGGATTTCGTTTGGCACAAAACAAATAATACTTTGCAACTTGCACATTGGCATGGAGAAACAACTACCCCGTGCTCTCCTCAATCCATTTTTCATATGCCTCATTCGCCCACCCCTCAAAACGCATAATACAAGGTACCTCGTAAGGATGCAATGCCTCAATAGCATTTTCCACATCGCTTTCAAGGTCCACACGGGTTTTCAAAATCGAAACCCACTCGCCCTCATGCTGGATTGTTCCTTCCCACCAATACACACTTTGAATAGGAAACACATTGGCACAAGCCGCAAGCCGTCGAGCTACTAGACTCTCGGAAATGCGCCGCGCCGTGGCTTCATCAGGGTAAGTGACATAAAAGACAAGAAAGGGCATATCAAACAAGCGCTTGTGAAAGGATGTAATTGAGATAAACCTCGTCTTGGTTGTTTAGCCCCAGTCGGTTATTCGTGAGATGGAGTAGACTGGGCAAGGCTCGATCAAGATTACTGCCCAATGCTTTGAGAATCATCTGATTGCCCAAGGCCCAACGCGCCCATTCGGGTTGTTTTTTGTCAAATTTTTCCTTTTCAAGGGCTTTCCAAAGTTCCAAGAGCGTGGCCCGGAGGTCTTCTTTTTGCGGAGCAAAGCTTTTTTCAAAACCAGCTTTTATTTCAGCAAGAAAATCATTGTCGGGAGCAGCTTCGGCTTTGAAAAACAACGGCAGCCATTGCTCAGACAATTGGGTAAAATAGTGGGCGGTCTCTTTCTGATTCATCCCTGCGGCATGGGCCGTGATGGTGTGCATCCGAAGGGCATCGAACATCGAATCGCCATAAGTTTGCTGCTCACGCGCCAGTCTGTCGAGCACCACACGGCTGCTGAGATGGAAATATTCCTCTGCCAAGCCAAGAGCCTCTTCGCCCCCAAAGCGTTCAGTCTCGGGTGTGTAGGGCACTTCCTCCCATTCGCCGCGCCCTTCCTGCGAGGCGATGAAGGCTGGGCGCAGGGTTTCTTCCATCCACGATTCCTCGCCGCGCATCCGCAAGCGTATGTGCGGGCCACGTTCATCCTGATAGCGGATGAAGAATGCCCGTGTGCCACGCTTGGACCAGATGTGTTGTTGCAAGAATGGCCGAAGCCCCCGAACGAGAAAAACCTCTTGGTTTTCAAGGGGATAAAGGTGTATGGAAAGCCAGGTCATGGTAAAAGATGGAGTAGTTGACTGATAAAATTTTTTTGACAGGATAAACAGGATAAACAGGATAAACAGGATTTAAGAGGGGTTTTTCGGCCTTGTTGACAAATGGAAGTCACATATCCTGTTTATCCTGTAATCCTGTCAAAAAAAACTGGCGCTTTAGCGTAAAAAACAAAAGCCCTCGACTTCAAAAGTCAAGGGCTTTTCTGTGTGGCGGAGGCAGGACTTGAACCTACGTCCGCCATTGGGCGGATATGAGCCCTTGCTCTTGTTATAGTTGTTCAATTTTCTCCCAGATAAACCGTCGTCCAGCAGCAGTCTTTAAAGACTTTTCTCGCTGCATGGCCTCTTTTTTGGTTTCAAAGGCTTCAGTATAAATTACTTCCCATGGCCGATATTTGAGCGTAAAGCCCTTTTTACCCAGTTCATTATGAGAAAGAAGCCTTTGCTCTAATTTGGAGGTAAAGCCAATATAGATTTTCTTATGGGAGGGGGAATAGAGGACATAAACCGTAAACATAAAAGAAAAAGAGCCTTGATTAGATCAAAGCTCTTTTTTTAGTGGCGGAGGCAGGACTTGAACCTACGACCTTCGGGTTATGAGCCCGACGAGCTACCAACTGCTCCACTCCGCGATTTAGTGGCCGCAAAGGTACTATCACTTTTGCCATAAAACCAAACTTCTTTTTTAAAAGAGATAAAATTAAAAGTTTCAAGTAACAAGTTCCAATTGGCAAGCCTTCTTGGGACATGCTACTTGAAACATTCAACTTGTTACTTTTTTTGGTTAAAACAGGTTAAAACCCGTTAGAAAAAGGTGAAATTGGGCCGTAGAAGTGGCATGAATGTAACATGGCTTGTAACCTTGCTGGCCGTTTGGCCGTCCGTTGTTTTCAAATCACCAATCCACCAATCACCATTCACTACACAACAAAATTATGAAACACACCAAATCTTTTTTCCTCGCACTTGCCCTTCTGAGTTCCCTCAACAGCCTTATTGCCCAAAAAGAAGAAACCGTGGTAGGTAGCCGCGGACTTGGCCTCTCCGGTATTTGGGGCGGGTCAAAACACCAATTGACCCAGTTTGGAAACAACGGGAAGACCAGCTACGTCGCAGGCGGTTTCTTTGGCTTCGAATTTGGCAAAGCACTGCTCGTTGGCTGGGGCCACTACAACCTGATGGATGAATTCAAGTGGGACAACATTGAAGATCAGCAATTTGATATGAAATGGAATCCGATGGTTTTGGCCTATGGGTTCAAAAACTACAAATCCATTCATCCGCAAATTGGTGTTGACCTTGGCCGCGGCAGGGTAGAATTCGGCGATGTGAAAGACCGCATTTTTGTGGTGCAACCTACCGCGGGCCTGGAGATCAATGTGTTCCGCTGGTTTCACATCGGGCTGGATGGCGGCTACCGTTTTGTCAATGACAGCAGTATTGCTGGATTGAGCGACCAGGAGTTGAGCGGCTGGTTTGGCCAGGCTTCTCTGAAATTCGGCTTCTCTTGGGGACGGTACCACAAAAAGACAGCCAATAGCAAACCAAAGAATTACGAGGATTAAAATTGCCTAATATGGGTCATCCCGAATTTTGAAGTTTAGCACGTCCCAGAGGGACGGAATCTTGGTAGATAATAGACGAAATGCGGATTGGCGTGCCGTAGGTACGCGATCTAAAACACGCAGATAGCGTAACTACGGCACGGCAATCCGCATTTGGTCTATTATCTACCAAGATTCCGTCCCTCTGGGACGTGCTAAAATTCAAAATTAGGGAT
>JACMMM010000265.1 GCA_014379065.1 Saprospiraceae bacterium | reverse complement strand
TAATATTGAAAAAAGGGAGTCTGTCCTATGGGGTGATTTATTATTGCTGGTTTTATTGCATAAAGCATCGTTGCTCCTGAAGGCTGTCCTTGTTTAGGGTAGTCTGGCTCTTCTGCCTGATTGCCGTAGACCAGGACGAATAGATGGAGTGTGCCATTCGCTTTTACAGCATAAGTAAGTGGGATATAGCTGGATACTGCCATAGGTTAGGAGTTTTATCAAAGGTGAGGTGTTGTAGGATTGGTTTGCTTGTTGCACGGTTCCGCTTTTTCCTTAACATCCAAAGATAAAAAAGGCGCTATGTGCGTGGCTACCCCGCTCGCCTTGCCCGTCATATCAATTTTGAATTCGGCGCAGCCGTCCTTTTTATTTATTACTGTGTAGATTTTGTGCAGGCCGCTTACGATCCCTACCAATTTGTGGGTGTCAAAATCAAAAATCGGGCTCCCCGAACTCCCCGGCAGAATATTCAATTTGCAGGTAAACATGGAGGGCGTATTCTGGTAGACTTCGTTTTGTACATATCCATCAAATGAAATTTTCATGGGAATGCCCAAGCCATGCCCCAGCGCGTATACGCGTTGTTCGGTACTCACCGGCTTATCAATCATGCCGTTCCATCGTAAACGAAAATTTTTAGACTTCTTAAGCGGTTTAACCTTTACCCAGGCCATATCGCCGTCTTTGCTTCCATTTCGCATCTGTTCGCTAATGATCAACTTATCCTGTTTCTCCAAGTCCAGCCCATATATCTGGCTTTCATACGCATCTATCTCGGGGTTCTGGGTGTCGTAGACATAGTGACTCCGAAGGAAACGCAGGTTTTCAGGTTTTACACCATAAATAAAGGCCTCCTCCAGCACGTGCGCAGCGGTCACTACCGTGTCTTCGTTGATCATATAACCTGAACCAAATATGTCTGTGTAAGGGATCTTTTCATTCGCATAGAAAGTCCGGCTGCACAATTTTATGTCGGGGTCAATACCGTCGTCACTCGAAAAATCAAGCCAGTCACGACACGGGATGGAATTGATCGGGAGGGTATAACGGCCCGGCGGCCTTTTCAGATCCAGTTTTCCCCGGTCGAAAATCATTACCGTCGAAAAGGCATTGTTCAAAAAGGCTCGAAACTGGCATTTTAGCGTAACCTTTTCCTCGAATTGTCCGGCCTTCCCGAGCCGCTTTATTCTCCGGCGCATACCTCTGATGATATGACCCGTCTGGCAACGCTTATCCCTTCCTAGGTGACACACGTCGTCAAATTCCCAGTCAGGTTCTAGGTTGTTGTGCTCAAGTTCTGTTTCCACCTTTGCGGCTAATAACATTTTACCCGTGTCAGTAGCATAAAATTCAGGTTTCGGAACACCCAATTCTTCCAAGAATGCCTTGAATTGATGAGGATCGTCCGTTCTACCTTTTTGATCCATGTCCAGTCTGTTGCGCAGGCACGTAAATTTTTCCAGGGGAGTACCATTGAAAGGCATAATTCTACTTTTTGGGCAAAAATAGCAGTTATTTTTTAAGGACAATAGTGGAATACTATTACTGCACCTGACATACCATGTGGAGGGGAAGGCCAGATCAGTTAATAATGAGCAGTTTCTGCGCAGGCATCATCCATTTGGATTTTACAGAATATGCTTGCAGGAAGTAAAGGCCGATGGGTAAATGAGCCACAGAAACATTTCCGGTTTGTGCAGATGACCAACGAAGCACTTCAATACCTTGAGCGTTGAATAATGCAAACCAAGATTCTGGCGGCGCTGGCCTATTCCATTGGATGGTTAGTTCGCCCGAACTTGGGTTTGGGTGAATCGAAAATGCGCTCTCAGGATTAGAAATTGGCTCCAGTGTTTGGATGGTTTCGCAAAGTTTGATGGTATCGGGTACCATACTGTATTCATAAAGTCCGTCTTCCAAGAGTATGTAGGCTTGATTGGGAGCAAAAACATTCAGCCCTCTCATATATTCTCCGGCACGGACACAGGCTTGTTCCTCCCAAGTATGGCCACCGTCTGTTGTGCCGAAAATCCCAGAGTATCCGCTTGCCCAGCCATGTAGTGAATCCACAAAATCAAGTTCTGTGATTCCAGCGGACAATTGTTGCGTCCAGGATTGGCCGCCATCTGTCGTGTGATAGACGCTGCTTTTGTTGCTCATCCAGCCTTCTTGGGCACTTGTAAAACTTAGCTGCTCGCCGTATTCAAGTCCAATAAATTCTTGCGTGGACCATTGCAGCAGATCAGTTGTTTTTCCAAAGACAGTGGTGCTGTTGGGAGGGGAAAATTGACTTATTCCAACAAAATATACCGTGTCGCCTCCCACAGATTCAAAATCGTCAATAAGTGTGACGAACCCTGGCGCTTGAATTTTTGCCCAGGTCTGTCCCCAATTTTTAGTAATAAATAGGTTTTGGTAATGTGCCGCTGCTAAGGCTACACTGTCGTTTATCCTTTCGAGTGCTGTGATGCTGGGGCTATCTCCGATGGATTGTGTTTCCCAATTTGTACCGTCATTGGTCCAAAGAATATCGCTGTAATAGTATGGGGGGCCAGGCTTATATATCTTAATGATGCCATGCTCAAAATCTTTGAAATGCAAGTCGCCCAAAGGCCGTATTGGACTTGGATAAGGCACCGTGTCCCAGTGTGTCCCTCCATCCATTGTTTTCCAAATTTTTTGATCGCCCAAAGCCCAGCCTCGCAGGGGGTCTAAAAATTGTATTTTTCTAAAGGCTTCAGGAATTGCGTTCGGCGATTTTTGCCAAAAAAATGGAGCATTTGCGGCAATCTTTTTTGAAGTAGCATATTCTTGAGGCAGGCACTCAGACTGTGCTTTCAAAAAGACGGTATAGCAACCGGGGCTTGCAAAAGTGTGGGTCGGGTGCGTTTCTGTCGAACTTTCTCCATCGCCAAAATCCCAGAGATAACTGTCAGATTCCTTTGAAAGATTGGTGAAATAATAGGTCATGCCCGCACAAGAGTAATCGAACAGAGGGCGAGGCCATGGGCAGAGCAGAGAGTCGCAATCAAGGGAAAATGTTGTGGAAGGGTTGTGGTAAGAAAGGCCAGACGAATCTTTTAGACAAATCAATTGTCCATATCCGCCTTCAAAATCAGAGGGCCTGAAAAACCCGCGCTCGATGTCGCCAATGCCATCTACCCAGATATATGTCTGTGGATTAGAAGCTTGGAGCGATTGCATTACCATCTTTTTTCGCTGCTCGCCGTTGCCAAATGTAAAAATTCCGACCTCAATCACAGTCAACGCTCCGAGGTCGCTTGTGACAATCGTATCGCCTACATTTTTCGAAAAATCATATAACAACCTTTGGATATTGCAATTCCACAAATGATAGTATTTGCCTTGCTCTGCGCGAATATATTGAGCGTTGCCTAAATAGGGGAGCAGGTCAAACTTATTCCACGTTTCTCCACAAAGCAAAGTGTCCCCTGCATATCGCATTGAACTGTTCATGTAAGTAGCGCAATCGAAAGGGTTGCAGACGTAAATGGAGCCATATTCGATGCCCGGCGTGGGGAATGGAGCAAGCTGTGCATGGCTGATGGCAAAGGAGAATAGTAAAAGGAAGAGAAGACTGTATTTCATGTTGAAAATCGGATTTGACGTCAAGCGCAATATATAGGGAACAAAGATACCCCCATTAAGGCAAGGGTATAAAGTAAGTTTGGCCAGCACGTTCGGTTTCCCTTTCGTCAAGCAAGCCACTTGCCCTATATTTGCATGCTCCTTCTTTATCATTGCAACCACCAATCACCATTAAACCGATCACCAATCACCAATCACCAATCACCAATCACCAATCACCAATAATCTAATCACCAAATTCATGGAAACCCTTTCCATCCCGCGCCCCCAACCCCAACCCGAAATGCTCGCTATGACCCAGCGTCACCAGCAGCTGAGCATCGGCATTCCGAAAGAAACCACCCTGCAAGAAAACCGGGTGGCTTTGGTGCCCAATTCGGTGGCTACCCTAACTGCCCACGGTCATGAGGTGCTGGTACAAGCGGGCGCTGGAGAAAAATCGCGGTACAGCGACCTGGATTATTCCGAGGCGGGAGCACATATTGTTCAGAGCGCGGAGGAGGTGTACAAAGCTGAGGTCATTCTTAAATCGGCGCCACCTACGTTGGAGGAGATTGATATGATGCGCCCTGGTCAGGTGATAGTGTCGCCCATACATTTGCCTTTGTTGAATGCAGAATACATCCATAGCTTGTTGCAAAAACGGGTGATCGCGCTGGCCATGGAATACATTCATGATGATGTGTCGGGCGCTTTTCCCATTGTACACGCCATGAGTGAGATAGCGGGCATCAGCGCTATCCTCATCGCGGCGGATTTACTGGCCACCACACGGGGCGGCAAAGGGGTCTTGCTAGGAGGCGTTGCTGGAGTGCCTCCGACCAAAGTGATTATTTTGGGCGCGGGCACGATCGCCGAATATGCCACCCGCACGGCCCTCGGACTTGGCGCGGAAGTCCGCATTTTTGACAACAACATCCAGCGAATCATTCACTTGCAAAACCAGGTGGGCCGCCCGTTGCACACTTCGGTCATCAATCCACAACACCTCCGTGAACAAATGCTTACGGCGGATGTGGCCATCGGGGCCGTCCACTCGGCCCACGCCAATGCCCCCATGTTGGTCTCGGAAGACATCGTGATGCGCATGAAACCCGGCTCGGTCATAGTGGATGTAAGCATTGATCAAGGCGGTTGTTTTGAGACTTCTGAAGCAACCACGCACGACCGACCAACTTACGAGCGGCACGGTGTGATCCATTATTGTGTGCCAAATATTCCTTCGCGTGTGGCGCGCACCGCTTCGGAAGCGATTAGCAACATCCTCACTTCCATGCTTTTGATGAGCGAAACGGGAGGGATTGTGCCGCTGGTTACTTCCCACGCGGGACTGCGCAATGGCGTGTATGCGTATCGCGGAACGCTTACGAATGCGCACTTGGGCGAGCGTTTTCAAATACGGAGCACGGATTTGGATTTGCTGATTACTTCGGATTTCTAGCAGAGACCTATCGTTTCCCGTAGGGAATTCCTGTTTATAGTTTTTCAGCGCCATTTTCCAAAACCCCGTATGGGGTTTCCATTCGCAGTGTCAGGCAACCCCATACGGGGTTTTTAATAATTGGTTCTCATTGCTATAAACAGGAATTCCCTACGGGAAAAGACACGCACAGCAAGGGCTCGGCGGTACCACCGACTTGCTAGGATTATAGGTCAGTTCCTATTTCAAAAACGCGCTCCAAATTCCCTTTAACCATCTCCTCCAACTCCCGCAATTCCACCCCCCGCAAGAAAGCGGCCCGTTCATAAATAGCCTTTATGCTAATCCCCGCGTCGTCCGTTTCCAAAAAGAACCGGTCTGCAGGAGTAGCCCGGAGGCTCTCCGCAGCATGGCTGTTCTCCCGAAACAAGGCCGCACCAAACGAAAGGCAGCACCCTGCCCGAAGGACCCTCGCAGCTGTTTGAATATTCTTGTCGAAGCCGTGGAAGATCCAGGTTTGCCGTGGCTTCCAATCCTTTTTCAGGGCAATGATTTCCGAAAATGCGCGGACACAATGGATAATGAGCGGCTTCCCAGCAGATTCTGAAAACTCCACACAATGTTGAAATGCAAGCACTTGTAAATCCCAAGGCGTTTGACAGACTTTGTCCAACCCTGATTCCCCGATAGCGATGGTAGCGGGCAATGCCGCTTGTTCGTTAAGCCAAGATTTGGCTACTTCAAGGCCGATCCCTTCCAAATACCACGGATGCAAGCCGACTGATCGAAGTGGGGCTACTGGCGTTTTACCTTGCCCAAAATAGACACTCTCGACTTCGAGAATCCCGGGCGAAAGGGTAGGGTGGTGGGTATGAAGATTGATGAACACAGTGCAAAGATGTATTTGCAATGACCAATTTTCTTGGTCGCTTTCCAAGATGTAAAATTCTTGGCACATTTGGTCTCTAAATCAAAAACTCTCCTACCTTGCACCGTTTCTGATTTTCCAAGAAAACACAACTTTTCAGCCTTTTTGGAGCATGAAATTTTCTGAAATTCGCCATCTTTTTACAATCATTCTGTGCATGGCAATATCTTTGCCCGCCACCTGGGCGCAGGGCAACCGCGATTACATGCGGGAGACCGGGAAAATCTACGTCGTCGTAGGCGTTATTTTGCTCATCTTCCTTGGCATCGTCTGGCAACTTGTGCGTCTGGATCGTTCACTAACCAAAATAGAGCACCAACTCAACGACGACAAAAATGAGTGGAAAAATTAGTTTCTTCAAGAGCGTAGAAAACTACGTTGACAAGGCAGCCGCCTTCACCGACATCCCTAAGGGCCTCGTCGAGCAAATCAAGGCTTGCAACCTTGTGCTCCAAATCCGTTTTCCTGTCAAAGTCAAAGGCGATTACCAAGTCATCGAAGCCTATCGGGTGCAGCACAGCCACCACCGCTTGCCTACCAAAGGCGGCATTCGCTACGCTGAATCGGTTGACCAGGACGAGGTGATGGCACTTGCCTCTCTTATGACCTACAAATGCGCCCTTGTGGACGTTCCCTTCGGCGGCGCAAAAGGCGGTATCAAGATCAATCCCGCCGATTTTACGGAAGAGCAACTGCAGAACATCACCCGCCGTTACACTTCCGAACTTGTCAAAAAGAACTTCATCGGCCCGGGCATTGACGTTCCTGCGCCCGATTACGGCACAGGCCCACGCGAAATGGCTTGGATCCTCGATACATACCAAGCCCTCCGCCACGGCGAAGTGGATTCCATCGCTTGTGTAACCGGCAAACCCGTCACGCAAAACGGTATCCGTGGGCGCGCCGAGGCCACCGGTCGCGGTGTGTTCTATGGCCTCCGTGAGTGTATGCGCTACGCAGAAGACATGCAGAAAATCGGACTTGCCCCAGGCATCGAAGGAAAAACGATGGTGGTGCAAGGTCTCGGAAACGTAGGCAGCAACACGGCCCTCATCAGCCAAAAAGAAGGCAATGTGAAAATAATTGGTGTGGCCGAGCGCGAAGGTTCGATTCACGGGCCAGATGGCATTGATGTTGAAAAATTGCTGGCTTTCCGCAAAGAAACTGGTTCCATCATTGGCTTCCCTGGCACCAAGCACATAGGCGATGCTTCGGCCGCACTCGAACTGGAGTGCGACATCCTTGTTCCGGCTGCTTTGGAAAACCAAATCACCACGGACAATGCACCCCGCATTAAAGCAAAAATCATAGCGGAGGCCGCTAACGGCCCTATCACGGCAGATGCCGATGTGATCTTGATCGCCAAAGGAATCGTCGTATTGCCCGACTTTTACATCAACGCGGGCGGTGTGACCGTTTCCTATTTTGAGTGGCTCAAAAACCTTTCGCACCACCGTTTTGGCCGCTTGGAAAACCGCTTCCAACATGATGCTTTCGACCGCATCATGCATAAAGTGGAAGAAATGACGAGCAAAACCCTCAGCGACCGCGACAGGGAATTCCTAACTCGGGGTGCTTCAGAAGTGGACTTGGTGAACTCTGGCCTCGAAGACACGATGATCACGGCCTACGGCCAAATCAAAGAAACTTTACGCCAACACCCTGATATCAAAGACATGCGGACGGCAGCGTTTGTTTGCTCCTTGAAGAAGATCGCGGGTGACTATATTTCGATGGGCATTTTCCCATAGTGGTGATTAGTAAATTGGTTGATTGGGAGATTCGGGGTGCGACTTGTTTGAGTCGCACCCCGATTTTTTACTTGAGCGGTCAGACGACTTTGAATCCAATCCAAAATCCAATATCCAAAAAATTTGGAATATTCAATTATTTCGGCAAAAATTGAGGGGATAAATCACAACCAATCAATTTTGCCTTTATGAAAATCTCTCCCCCCCGCCTCCCTATTTTTCTGCTGCTTTCCATCACATTTTCTTGGGCAATGGCCCAAACGCCCAAAATTCCCACTGTCAATATCGCCGACATCCTGCGCCAACCTTTACAGGAAATCGAAACCTACGATACCACGGGTTTTGGCGAATTCCAAGTCGCCATCCGATTCCCTTATGGTAGCGCAAGGGTTTTGAACCCTGCCGATTACGATTCCATAAAGATTTTCGGAAAAATATCGGTGGAATACATTTACTCCAAATACACGCACTCACAACCAAACCAAAAAGAACTTGACCGCGACCGTTTTGCCGCCCTTCAACGCCTTGCGCCCGACCTTTTCAGCGATCCCGCTATTCGTTGGGACATTATCGTGCAGACATCAGCAACCACTGCCGACTCGGCTCGGCAACTTTTTCACGGCTTTGTCATCAGCTACCAGCCTCCCGTGACGGAAGCGAAAAAAGCCGAAATCAAGGGCGAATTGGACATGCTGGTAGATTGCGCTAAAAAACGCCCGCCGGCGGATGCGCCGAAGTTTCCTGGTGGCACTGACTCCCTTCAACGCTGGTTGGAGCGCAACGTAAAATTCCCCAAGGACGAACTCAGCGCAAAGGGCTCGACGCGTGCAGCACTCATCGAATTCCAGATTGATCCCTTGACCCACAGTGCCAAAAACATCCGTGTGACAAAAGGCGCGTCGCTCAAACACAACGAACACATTAAAGCCATAGCCGCCAAAATGCCTACTTGGGGCCCGGGGAAATCGGGAGTCGAGTTTGCCGTGGTTTTGCAATTCAGCCTAACCGAAAATGGCAAGGCAAGGGCTGACTGCGGCCCATTACGAGGCTACCGGCCCGCTGATTGCCAAGGCCTGAAATCCGATTCCATGGTGATGAAAGTGATGGAGCGCAACAAAGCCTGGAAAAAATTGCTCGTGGTGGAAGATGTGACGGGAAGCATGATGCCTTATATGGCCGATCTGCTACTTTGGAACGCGCTCAAAGGCAACCTTCAGAACACCCAGCATTTTGTGTTTTTCAATGATGGCGACCAAAAGCCCAATAACGAAAAAGAAATGGGCAAAACGGGCGGAATTTACCATTCCAAGCCCAAAAACGTAGACGTGCTGGAAGAGACGATGATCACGGCTATCGCAGGCGGCGAAGGGGGCGATATACCAGAGAACGATATAGAAGCCATTATTGAAGGCATCCAAAAATGTCCCGAATGTGAAGAAGTCGTGCTCATTGCTGACAACAATGCCACGCCGCGCGACCTTAAACTTTTAGAAAAGGTGACCAAACCTGTGCACGTCGTGCTTTGCGGTATCCGCTACCAACCAAATCCTGCACACCTGCTAATTGCTTGGAAAACAAAGGGTTCGTTGCACACCATAAAGGAAGACATCACGACCTTGGCGGGGATGCAAGAAGGCCAAAGCGTGGTGGTGATGGGCAAGACGTTCAAGATTTTGGGCGGGAAATTTGTGGAGACTGGTAAGATGTGATGAGTGTGGCAAGTTTTTTGTTTGTTATGCTCCAAGTGCCGCATCCACCGAATAGCCTGTGAATTTTTCAAAACAGACACGAAATGCCCACCAATCGAATAACACCCGTGTCGCAAGCACTAGGTGATGTGCACACGGTTTTCATTACTGGAGGAGCTGGCTTTATAGGCTCGCATACCGTGGATTTTTTCCTTCGCAAAGGCCGCAGGGTTGTTGCGATTGACGACTTGTCTACGGGTTGTCTCGACAATTTGGACGAAGCTTTCGCTTTCCCCAATTTTAGTTTTATCGAAGAAAATGTGTCCAACGTGGATTGGCTTGGTCTGCTTGACCGACACGACACGGTGGTACACCTTGCGGCTTCGGTTGGGGTGAAAAAAGTATGCGAATCGGCTTTGGTAACGGCACATAACAACCATGTCCCCGTCGAAATGATCCTAAATGCTATGCGCGAAAAAGGCGGCGGCCGGTTTTTGTACGCCAGCAGCTCAGAAGTGTATGGTGATTCACCTTTGATCGGTTCATCAGAAAGCGATTTTCTTCAAGTACACACACATTTGGGGGGCAGAAGTGCGTACACCGTATCAAAACTTTACGGCGAACTAATAGCCCTGGCCTACGCGGAAGCGCACCAAATACCGGTCACGGTAATGCGCTTTTTCAATACCATTGGCACGCGTCAGCGCAGCGAATATGGTATGGTCGTGCCCATATTTGTGCAACAAGCCTTATTGAGCGAGCCGATTACCGTATACGGCGACGGCACTCAAACCCGCAGTTTTTGCGATGTTGGAGACTTGGCAGGAGCCATTTTTAGTCTTTCAGCATCCAGCCATTCAGCGGGTAAAATTTACAACCTTGGCAACCCGGAGGAAATAAGCATTTACGAACTGGCTCAATTTGTCAAAGCAGAAACGGGTAGCAATTCGCCCATACACCTCCTCCAGTTCCCGCCCGAACGCGCCGACGATACGGATATCCGAAGGCGGAAGCCAAACATAGCCCGCATTGAATCCGAAATTGGGTGGCGGCCTAGAATCCATTGGAAACAATCGGTGCGGAATATCATTCGTGAGACTGCTTATATCGCACCCGTTTTGCAAGCAGAAAAACATGCTCAACGCTTTCACCATTGATCTTGAAGAGTGGTTTTGCTCACATAACTTGCAATCGGTTGTTCAGCCCAGCGATTGGGACGCACTGCCGCACCGCGCTACGGACGTGACGCTTCGCCTGCTGGAATTGTTGGAAAAACACAAGGTAAAAGCCACGTTCTTCGTGCTGGGCTGGTTGGCTGAACGTTACCCGGAGTTGGTGCAAGCAATCCATACGGCAGGACACGAGATTGCTTCGCACGGTCATGCGCACCTGCTCACTTGGCAGCATACGCCCGAATCTTTTGATGCTGATTTGAAAAAAGCCAATACGGTCATCATGGCTTGCACGGACGTTCTACCTACCATGTTTCGAGCGCCTGCATTCTCCATTACCCAACGAACCTTATGGGCCACGGATGTGCTGAAAGCCAACGGTATGGAGGCCGATTCCTCCGTGTTTCCGCTTAGCTGGCACCCTGAATACGGCATTCCAAATGCGAAACTGACACCGTTTTTTCACCCGAACGGGTTGTTGGAAATTCCCTTGAGCGTGCTGGAGATGATGGGCAAAAGATTTCCCATGAGCGGTGGGGCTTATTTTCGGATGTTGCCTTACAAGGTATATTCAAGAATGGTTCGCCAATTGCACATACAGGGTCGCCCGTTGGTATTTTACCTGCATCCTTGGGAAATGGATTCGGAAATGCCTCGGTTGCCAGGACTTTCGCGTTGGGCGCATTTTAGACATTACACGAATTTGCACACGGTAGAAAGAAAGTTGGTCAGGCTTTTGGAAGATTTCGAGTTTGCCCCCTTGAGAAAAGTGTACGAATCTACGATGGACCACTCTAAACGTTGAGTAAAATCAATCATCCTTCATCAAAATCATAAAACAGGCTTTGAACTATCTACCCTGGCGACGCGTGATAGAAATCGCCCTTGTTATGCTGGCTTTGCCTGTCGCCTCGGTGCTAGGTCTGTTGATTGCAGCTGCGATATCGCTCGAATCGAAGGGCGGGGCCTTGTTTGTACAAACACGTCCTGGAAAGCATGGGCGCGCTTTCCGCATGGTTAAATTCAGAACCATGACTGCTTCGCAACATGAGCCGTTCCGTCTTACGGTGTCGCAAGACGCTCGCCTGACCCGTGTTGGGCGCTGGATGCGGGCGACGCATTTGGACGAGATTCCACAATTATGGCACGTTTTGACTGGAGAAATGAGCCTGATTGGCCCGCGCCCTGTCCCCATGGAACTTTATACGCATTATCGGGATAAGATTTTTGATTACGATGCCCGCCATGCAGTAGTTCCGGGTATTACGGGCCTGGCGCAAGTTAGCCTCGGATACGTCAACACATTGGAAGGAGAGCGGGAAAAATGGCAGTTTGATGTTTTCTACATCGCGCACAGAAGCCCAACGCTGGACGCCTGGATACTTTGGGCTACCATTGCAAATCTTTTGGGGATTAAGATCAAAATGGATTGTGTGTTGGCTCGGGTGGCGGCGTTTGATGGCAACAAAAACGCCCCCTGATCGCTCAGGAGGCGTGAAGTTTACATCATGTATGTCGCGGGGGACGTGTTGTAATGACGGCTTTTGGAATAAAAATTGATCTAAGAATGAGCCCTTAGTTTTTGTCGCCTTGTTTTTGGGTTTTGGCATTCTTTGCCGCATCTATCGGAATTCTGCCGCTCTTGTCTTTTCTTTTTGTATGGTCCTTATCGTAGTCTCCCTTTTTTCCCTTTGCGTCCTTATCGTGTTGGCCTTTTTTATGGCCTTTTGCTTTGCCTTTTCCTTTGTGAGGTTTGTCGTGGCCTTTGTGTTTTCCTTTTTCACCCTTTGTGCCTTTTTCGCCTTTTTTTCCTTTTTTCACATCCGTTTGGCCGGATGGTTGGGTAGTAGGGGCTTGAGAACCTGGACGAGCGTGGGTGGATTTCTCTGTTTTTTGTTCTGGCTTGGATTTTGAGCTTTCTGTAGGACGGGTAATGTTTTGTGCAGATGCAATCCCGAAAGAAATCGCTGCAAATACTAAGGTCAGAATGAGTGACTTTTTCATTGTTTAAAAATGTCTCTTTTGAAAGACAAGGTTATAAACGTAGCAATTGAAAAAAGACACGTTTTGCGGAAGTGTTTAAAGGTTCCTTAGCAGTTTTATGGTTTACAGCCGGTCTTTAAAATTCCGCAGGCTCAGCCCCAGAAAGAACAGGGCCATGCCCCCCAGTATCAGCGTTTGTTTCCACAGCACATCTAGTCCCACACCTTTGATCATGATTCCCTTGATGATGGGATTAAACCAAGTTGCAGGTATTACATTGCCGATGATTTGCAGAGGCACGGGCATGCTTTCGCGCGGAAAAATAAATCCCGACAACAGCATCGTTGGCATCATCAACCCGAGTGCCGACATAAACATAGCGCTCATCTGATCTTTTGCTCGGGTGCTAATGAAAATGCCCAGGGATAACGCTACGAACATGTACAACACGCATTCGCCCGCGAGCAACATCACCGAGCCGCGCATTGGCATCCCGAATACAAAAATTCCCAGCAGCACGACCACCAGTGCATTCAGCAATGTCAGCACAAGGTAGGGTGCAGTTTTCCCCAGAATAATCTGGATAGGTTGCAGGGGCGACACGAGCAAAACCTCCATAGTGCCCAGTTCTTTTTCGCGGGCAATGGTGATGCTGGTCATCATGGCCGATACGAGCATGAGAATGAGTGTCATCACGCCCGGCACAAAATTGAAAACGCCTTTTTGCTCGGGATTGTACCGCATTCGGGTTTCCGTCCGAATGGTGATTGAACTTGGGACGCCCCCATTATTTAAGACTCTTTCTTGCTGATAATCACCGATAATGGCATTGGCGTAATTGATTAATGTGGTGGCGGTGTTGGGGTCGCTGGCGTCGCCGAGCAGTTGGATAGTGGAGGGTTGAGGGTTGAAGGTTGAGGGATCGTTTAGGGATTGGGCAAAATCTGGGGGGTATACAACCGCCATTTTGATTTGCCCGCTTCGGAAAGCTGCATCGAGTTCGGTTGGCGAATCGAGTGTTTTTTCCAAATGAAAATAGCCGCTCGACACGAGTTTATTGGTAAGGGCAATGCTCTCCGTGTCTTTCGAGGGGTCGAGTACGGCGATGGCGGCGTTTTTGATTTCATTGGTGAGCACAAAACCAAAAAGCAACACTTGTACGATGGGCATGCCAAAGAGGATCAGCAGCGTTCGTCGGTCGCGCAGGATGTGGCGGAATTCTTTTTGGACGAATGCTTGAAAGCGGCTCAGCCTCGGCCTTTTTTTGAAAAAAATCATGTTGCGACTTATCTTTGTAAAAATTATTGAGCCATGGCACATGCAGCAACGGCTACTTTGCCCGAAGTAGAAAAAACAAACGGCAAAGTTGCTTTTCACTTTAGCGATGGGGAGGTTTTTCACGCTGTCCCAAAAATGTCCGAAGAGGAATTCGATGAGTTCTGCTTCGCAAATCCCGATCTCCGCATCGAACAAGACCCTCATGGAAATATCATCATTATGCCACCTTCTTCTTATGAATCCGGAAACCACGAAGCGGAGCCAATCATTGACTTGGGGCTTTGGAATCGCCGCACCAAACTCGGCAAAGTATTTAGCCCTTCTACGCTCTTCAAACTGCCAGACGGTTCCAAACGGATGCCCGATGCTGCTTGGGTTTCTGTTGAAAAACACAACAGCTTGAGCGAGAAAGAACGCAAGTCATTTGCCCACATTGTCCCAGATTTTGTCATCGAAGTACGTAGCCCTTCCGACCGTCTGAAACCCTTACAAGGCAAAATGCACACGGCTTGGATTGCCAATGGTGTCCGCCTTGCCTGGCTCATTGATCCCGAAGGGCAACAGGCTTGGGTATATCGCGCCGATGGATCTGAATCGCATATTCCTGATTTTCAACAGATTATTTCTGGAGAATTGGTGCTTCCAGGGTTTGAATTCGATTTGAAGGTGTTTGCTCATAAGTGATACTTTTTCAAAAAGTGTCACTTCTACTTGCCCCGTGCCAACTTCCGAAAAACCTCGTCCATATCCTCCGCCTCAAAAGTGTTTTTCAAATTGCGAGGCGTGTCGAGGGCTTGTATTTTCCCATCCACCATCATGCTCACGCGGCCACAGTATTCGGCCTCTTCCATATAGTGCGTTGTCACCATAAGGGTCACGCCCGTGTGCGCAGCCTCGTATATAAGTTCCCAAAACTGGCGGCGCGTGATCGGGTCTACCCCACTGGTTGGTTCATCAAGGAACACGATTTTTGGTTCGTGCAACAAGGCCACAGAGAAGGCAAGTTTTTGTTTCCAGCCCAAAGGCAGCGAACCGACGAGTTTGTCGGCCGCTTCTTCGAGTTGCAGTTTTTCGAGCAACCGGGCGGTTTTGGATTTGATGTCGGCCATTTTAAGACCATAAATGCCCCCGAAAAAGCGGATGTTTTCCCGAACGGAAAGGTCTTCGTAAAGGCTGAATTTTTGGCTCATATAGCCGATGCGCCGTTTCACTTGTTCCGGTTCCTGCCACACATCATAGCCAGCCACCATCGCCTTGCCCGAAGTAGGCGTGAGCAAGCCCGTGAGCATTTTTAACGCCGTGGTTTTGCCTGCGCCATTGGCCCCGAGGAAACCGAATATCTCGCCTTCATGAACATCGAAGCTGATGGCATCTACAGCGGTGAAGGCGCCGAAAGTGCGGGTGAGTTTATCGGTGGAGATGATGTTGTGATTTGTCATTGAAATTTTTGCGTCATTGAGGTCATTAGGGGTCATTGAAGTCATTAGGGGTCATTGCGTCATTGGGGCGTTTCTAATTATTTATTGCTCAACGCTTCAACTTCCTCCGCTGTCAACCCATAAAGTGGCGGCGTTTTCACTCCCAACATGTTGAGATACAAATAGATCTGTCCGCGATGGTGGATTTCATGCTCGACCAAAGCACGCAACCATTTCCAACAGGTGATGGGCAATCCGGCGGGCGTTTGAATTTTAGCTTGCAGCATTTCCGAGGTCATTTTTTGAAAAATGAGCACCGATTGGCGGTGCATTTCATCAAAATAAGCAAGGGTAGATTCGTAATCTTTGGCCAGTTCCGGGCCACAACCGGCATACTTCGAAGGACGGCCTTCCGCGTTTTCCGCATACAACCAGCGTTCGATGGCTGCCATATGACGCACCAGATCGCCAAGCGTGAACTTCCCCTCGCGATAGGTCCATTCCATGTGCTCAGGGGGGATGAGTACCACAACCTTGCGGGTGCGTTCACGCACGCGTTCGTAGTATTCGAGGAAGGATTCGATGTTGTGGATCGTCATACGCTTCAACTTTTCATCAGTTCGATAAAGCAGTCTTCGATGGTGGCCTGAGTGGGTTTTATCTCAATGTTTTGATGGTTTTTGGACATCAAATAATCGTGCACTTGCGTGGTCTGACGACTCCAAGTCGTCTGACCAATTGGTGGGTGATAGTGGTCAGACGACTTAGAGTCGTCGGACCACTTCAAGTGCGCATACTCCCCAAAAGCATAACAATCCGCCACACCTTCCATACTACGCAAGTCTTTGATTAACTGATACATATCGTCAGAACGCACGGCGTAAAGCGCGCTTTTAAAACCCTGCGTGATGCCCTCTGGTGTATCAATCGCCATGATTTGACCTTTTTGAATCAGCGCCACCCGGTCGCAGAGCTCAGCCTCATCCATGTTGGGCGTGCTGACGAGCATGGTGATACCGTGCGTCCGCAGGCTGGCAAGCATTTCCCAAAACTCTTGTCGGCTCACAGGGTCAACCCCCGTACCGGGCTCATCCAAAAACAATACTTCAGGTTTGTGGATGAGGGCGCAACAAAGGGCCAGTTTCTGTTTCATGCCACCTGAAAGCGCTCCTGCCCGGCGATTCTTGAACGGTTCGATCTGAGAGTAAATGGGGGCTACGAGATCATAGTTTGCTTGGATGCTGGTACCAAAAACAGCGGCAAAAAATTCAAGGTTTTCTTCGACGGTGAGGTCTTGGTAAAGCGAAAATCGTCCTGGCATATAGCCGATGATCTTGCGGATTTGCTTGTAATCCTTTACACAATCCAAACCAGACACGCTTGCATTGCCTCCATCTGGCAGCAGCAAGGTGGCCAATATGCGGAATAGCGAGGTCTTGCCAGCGCCGTCTGGCCCGATGAGGCCAAAGATTTCGCCTTTGGATACTTCGAAACTGATGTCTTGTACGGCTTGGACAGGGCCGTAGGACTTGGAAATATTTTTGATAGATATTGCTGACACAGATTTTTTTCTTTATTAAAACTTCACCTCTGCTGGCATCCCAATCTTCAAAGCCCCAGTCTCATTAAGTACCTTGATTTTCATCGCGTACACCAAGTTCACCCGTTCTTCTTTCGTCTGAATGACTTTGGGCGTAAATTCTGCTTTAGGCGAAATCCAACGGATCTTCCCGCCAAATTCCTGTTGCTTCCCATCAGCAACATCCACCAAAACTTTCACCTCTTGGCCCACTTTGATGTTGGCCAATTGGTCTCCTGCGACGTAAGCGCGAAGCGTCATTGTGCCAAGGTCAGCGACTTTGTAGAGCGGTTTGCCAAAGGCCGTTATTTCGCCGGGCTCGGCGTATTTCAC
>JACMMM010000264.1 GCA_014379065.1 Saprospiraceae bacterium | reverse complement strand
CATTTCTACCAAGATTCCGTCCCTCTGGGACGTACGGAACTCCAAAATTCTGGATGATCCATGTTGGCCTCTGTTCCAAACTCAAAACGATGAATAACCAACCAAACCACGAAGAAGATTTAAAAGAAACGATCCGTGCTGGCCTTGCCATTGTTGTCGCAGGAACGGGCGTGTCAATTGCAGCCAGCTACGACGAGAAGTCAAAGCAATCCCATCCTCAAGCCTCCTGGTCAGGTCTTTTGGAAAACGGGCTACAGTGGCTGAAAGAGCACAAGTTGATGGATGAGGAGGAGGTTGAGGCCCAATTGAGGCTGCTCAAGAAGAAAAATCCTCCGACGCACCGCTTTATTTCCGCAGCGGAAGACATTACGACGCAAATGGGTGGGGCTGGGTCAGTGCATTTCAAGGATTGGTTGAAAAGTACGGTTGGCTCGATCAAAGCTCACGACCGAAGCATACTTGATGCTTTGGATGCCATCCGCAAACAAGGGAACCTCCTCGCAACGACCAACTATGACGGGTTGCTTCTCGATGGCCATTCAGAATGCTCGCCGATTATTTGGAGGGATTCCGATGCCCTCATCGGGGCCATTCGAAGCCGAGACAAGGACAAAATCATTTTCCTTCATGGCTATTGGCGCCGGCCTGAGTCCGTGATTCTCGACTGGAATTCCTATGATCATATAGCGCGCGACGAGAAATATCGGGAAGACCTTGCCGCTTTCTGGAAGACCAGCATCTGGGTTTATGTTGGCTGCGGCGTAAATGGCCTATCCGACCCTGACTTTGGCCTGTTATTGCAAAGATACGGTGAGCGTGCGAGGCAAGCCGGGCACTGGGATTACTGTCTAGTCCGAGAAGAACAACGGGACGAATTTCAGGCGCACTTCGACTCAAAGAAGCTCAATATCCGTGCAATCTCGTTTGGGAAGCGTAACACAGATTTACCGCAATATCTTCGGTCTTTGTTGCCCGCACCCACGCCACAGACTTCAACCAACCCTCCTGTCTCTGCAACCGCTTACAGTACTGCAAAAGAAAGTTCGATTCCCCATCCCCCCGCCTTCTACGCCGTATCGGACTACATTGGCCGCCACACCTTCATCGGGCGCGAGGCGCAGCTCAAGACCCTGAGCGAGTGGGCACAGCCTTCTGACCCCAGCAGCATCCTTCTGTTTGAAGCCATCGGCGGTAACGGCAAGAGCATGCTGACCTGGGAGTGGGCGACGAAGCATGCGACCGTTATCCGCTCGGACTGGGCCGGACGTTTCTGGTATTCGTTCTATGAGAAGGGGGCCATCATGCGTCAGTTCTGCCAGCACGCGCTCGCTTACATGACGGAGCAACCGCTGGAAGCCTACGAGAAGAAGACTGCCGCCGAGATGCGCGTCGAACTCCTAAACCAGATCCATCGGCGGCCATGGTTGCTCATCCTCGATGGCCTGGAGCGCGTGCTCGTGGCCTACCATCGCATAGATGCCGCCGAGCTGCCGGATGAAGAGGCAAATCGGCCCACCGACAAGATCCTCGACCGTGATCCATGCGATGCGATCCGCGATGAGGATACCGAGCTGCTCCGCACACTCGCCGCTGCCGCGCCATCGAAGATCCTCATCAGTTCCCGGCTCATCCCGCGCGTGTTGCTAAACCAGGCGGGCATTCCGCTCCCAGGGGTCAAGCCGCTGGTGTTGCCAGGACTAGACGAAGCGGATGCTGAGGAACTGCTGCGCTCCTGCGGTATCCAGGGCAGCTCCGCGGATCTCCGCTACTACCTCACGAATTACTGCGGGAACCACCCGCTCGTCATCGGGGTCCTTGCCGGCCTCATCAATTCGCCCGGGCCGCACCGTGGCAATTTCGACGCCTGGACCGCCGACCCAGCCTACGGGGCGAAGCTCAACCTCGCCAGCCTGGACCTCATCCAAAGCCGCAACCACATCCTGCACGCCGCGCTGGAGGCGCTGGAACCCGCCAGCCGCCAGCTGCTTTCCACCCTCGCGTTGCTCAGCAACGCAGTGGACTATGAGACGGTCGCCGCCTTTAACCCTCACCTTCCCCCGGAGCCAGAAAAATTGGAAGAGCCGACGCCTCCTGAAAACGGTTGGGATTGGGACGAAGATTTGTCCGAAAAGGAAAAGGCCGGCAGGCAGGAGCAGTACCAAGATGCTCTAATAAAACGAAAAGCCTACGAGCAGGCGATGCAGGCATGGCAGGATTCGGAGGCTGTTCGCGAATCCCCCAAGAAACTGGCTGAGACCATGGAAGACCTTGAACATCGGGGTTTTTTGCAATACGATGCGCGCGCGAACCGGTATGACTTGCATCCGGTCGTCCGCGGCGTCGCCGCCGGAGGCATGGAGGCCGCGGACAAGGAACGTTACGGTCAGCGCGTGGTAGACCATTACTCCTCCCAGCCGCACAATCCCTATGAGCAAGCCAAGACGATGGAAGACGTGGAAAACGGCCTGCACGTCGTCCGTACGCTGCTCAAACTCGGCCACTACCAGCAGGCGGTGGATGCTTACCTGGGTGATTTGGCAACTTCGCTCCGAGTCAATCTCGAAGCCCATGTGGAAACACTCTCGCTGTTGCGTCCTTTTTTCCCAGCAGGCTGGGATGCGCTACCGAAGAACGTGGAGGACTTTAGCAACCTCGCGAATGAGGCGGCGATGGCCTTAGACGACTGCGGTGAACATCAGAAGGCTCTCGGTGCCTACGGGCTCTCGATCCAATTGTTCTTAGAGAAAGAGCATTGGGACAGCACAAACACACTTGTCGGCAACATCTCCCGCAACCTGTCTGATCAAAATCTCCTGGCAGGAACCCTCCGCATGGATGCCCTGGCCCTTGATCTTGCTACTGTGTGCGAAAATGTCGAGGCCACCTTCACCAGTCTACTTTTCTTGTTTAACGATCAATCCCGCCTCGGCCAGTGGCAGGCGGCAGAGACGACCTGGCGATTGCTTGACCTTATGGGGCGCGATTGGTCTCGAGCCGTGTATCGGCAGGGGGATGCGGAGTTTACTTTTGCGAAATGTCAATTCTGGCGGGGCACCTTGCAGGAGGATTACCTTGTTGCTGCCGCCACCCTCGCTGAACAGGACGGCAACCGCGGCATTCTTCGCAGTCTACACTGGTTGCGTGGAGCTTGGCAGATGGAGCAGGGCCAATGGACGCTGGCCGCCACGAGCTTCGACCAGGCTGTGACCATGGCCCGCGAGCGCCGCCTCGTGAATGAGGCTTCCGAGACCGGACTCGCTCTGGCCAAGTTTCACCTCGGCCAGATCACTGGCACCGACG
The DNA here is from genome assembly GCA_014379065.1 of Saprospiraceae bacterium. Classification (GTDB taxonomy): domain Bacteria; phylum Bacteroidota; class Bacteroidia; order Chitinophagales; family Saprospiraceae; genus M3007. The sequence goes on along the minus strand of JACMMM010000264.1, from coordinate 7,369 downwards.
CCCGCAGCGAAGCAGAGCGCCTTGCCCAACTGCGCAATCCAGCACATCGCAGCCTCGCCCAGCTTTGGCAGGCCATCGGCGACCTTGAACAAGCCAAGTACCACGCCCTGAAAGCTTACGCGTGGGCCTGGGCCGATGGTGAGCCGTATGTGCGCCGCTACGAACTTACCAAGACCACCGAACTGCTAAACGAACTGGGCGTTCCTATCCCAAATCTTCCGCCCTACGATCCTGCCAAGGACGAACCCTTCCCTTGGGAAGCCGAGGTTCGCGCCGCCATTGAAAAACTCCGTGCCGAAAAGGAAAAGAAAGAAAAAACCGAGAAGCTAAAGCCAGATTAGATCCCATATCGGATAAGGCGGGCGTGCTTGCGCGGCACAGGCTTACTTCTATACGTTCACCAACCATCAGCCATCCAATTTCAACCCCCACTCCCCCTACCCCACCCTTTGTAGATTTCTCATCTTCCATCCTCATCTACACAGCGCACGAATCCTCTAGATGCTGTAACATTGCCACACTTTGTTCAGTAACAACACCTTACCATGCGCTACCCTTTCCTACTCTTCTTCCTTTTCCTGAGCCTCTCCCCGCTTTTTTCCCAAAAAAAGGACGAACCCAAAGACAAAAAACCTGAAAAACCCGCCCTGCTCAACCCTGTCACCTTCAACGGCCTGAAATTCCGCAGCCTCGGCCCGGCAGTCACCTCCGGCCGCATCAGCGATTTCGCCGTCAACCCGCGCAATCAGGCAGAATACTACGTGGCCGTTGCCTCTGGCGGCGTTTGGAAAACCATAAACGCTGGCACCACTTATACACCAATCTTCGATGGGCAAGGTTCCTACTCCATTGGTTGCGTGGTGCTTGATCCCAGCAACCCAAATGTCGTGTGGGTGGGCAGCGGCGAAAACAACAACCAACGCTCGGTAGCCTATGGCGACGGGGTCTATAAAAGCGAAAACGGCGGCAAGACCTGGAAAAATATGGGTTTGAAAAACTCCGAGCACATCGCCAACATCGTCGTGGATCCCAGCAACCCAAGCACGGTTTTCGTGGCCGCCTACGGCCCGGTCTGGAGCGATGGCGGCGAGCGTGGGGTGTACAAATCCACCAATGGCGGCGAGTCTTGGACCTGTGTCAAATCTGTCAGCGATTACACGGGTTGCAACAATCTGGTTATGGACCCGCGCGATCCGAATGTGTTGTATGCAGCCTTTCACCAACGTCAGCGCAAGGTGTTTACTTACATCGGTGGCGGGCCGGAATCGGCACTTTTCAAATCTATTGACGGCGGCGCCAGCTGGAAAAAGCTAGAAGGCGGGCTACCTGAAGGCGACCTGGGCCGCATCGGGATTGATGTTTCACCCGTAAACCCCGACTATGTCTATGCTGTAGTAGAGGCTGGCGACAAAAAAGGCGGCATCTACCGTTCCACCGACCGGGGCGCCAGTTGGAACAAAATGAGCGACACCTATACCAGCGGCAATTATTATCAGGAACTCACTTGCGACCCGAAAAATCCTGAGCGCATTTTTATCACAGACACCTATTACAAAGTCAGCGACGACGGCGGCAAAACGGTGCGCAACCTCGGCGAACTGAACAAACACATTGACAATCACTGCATCTGGATTGACCCCGACAATACCGACCACCTCCGCGTGGGCTGTGACGGCGGCGTTTACGAGACCTGGGATTTCGCCAAAACATGGGAATTCAAGCACAACCTCCCCGTCACGCAGTTTTACAAAGTGTCCACCGACAACGCCCTGCCTTTCTACAATGTCCATGGCGGCACGCAGGATAATCTCAGCCTGGGCGGGCCCAGCCGCAATATCAGCACCAACGGTATTCCGAATTCCGACTGGTTCGTCACCAGCACGGGCGACGGCTTCGAGACGCAGGTAGATCCTACCAATCCCGACATTATCTACGCCCAAAGCCAGTACGGCGGCCTGGTGCGTTTCGACCGAAAAAGCGGCGAGAATTTGTTTATCCAGCCACAAGCCGGGGAGGATGAACCGGCGCTGCGCTGGAACTGGGACGCGCCGCTCACCATTTCCAGCCACGTCCCGACCCGGCTTTACATCGGCGCCAGCAAGGTGTTTCGCAGCGAGGACCGGGGCGACTCCTGGAAGGTCATCAGCCCCGACCTTTCGCGGGGTGAAGACCGCAACAAATTCGAGATCATGGGCAAGGTGTGGAGCGTGGACGCCATCGCCAAAAACGGTTCTACCGATATTTTCGGCCAAACCACCAGCATCGCCGAAAGCAGTCTCGACGCCAATCTCCTCTGGGTGGGCACGGACGACGGATTGCTCTGGCAAACCCGCGACGGCGGAGCGCACTGGGATAAAATGGACAAACTGCCCGGTGTGCCGGAGCGTTCCTACGTCCATCAAGTCATTGCATCGCAGTTCGACCAAAACACCGCTTATGTGTGCTTCAACCACCACCGTTACGGCGATTTCAAACCCTATCTGTTGAAAACCAGTGACGGCGGCAAAACCTGGAAATCCATCGCGGCGACGCTGCCCGAGCGCGGCAGTGTTTACACCATCGCCGAAGATCATGTGGATCGCAATTTGCTGTTCTGCGGCACTGAATTCGGTGTCTATTTCAGCCCAGATGGCGGCGAAAACTGGGTGCAACTCAAATCAGGTTTGCCTACCGTAGCCGTGCGCGACATCGAAATCCAACGCCGCGAAAACGACCTCGTACTGGCCACCTTCGGGCGTGGTTTTTATGTGCTTGACGACTATACCCCGCTGCGAAACCTTAAAGCAGAAGCCTTTGAAAAAACGGCCAGCCTATTTCCCGTCAAGGATTCCTGGTTGTTTATCCCCAGTCAGCCGCTGGGTCTTCGGGATAAAGGACACCTCGGCAGCAGCCATTACGCCGCGCCCAACCCGCCTGTAGGGGCCGTGTTTACTTACTGGCTCAAGGATGACGTAAAAACCCTCAAGGCCAAGCGCCAGGAAGCCGAAAAGGCCAAATTTGAGAAAAAGGAAGCGGTGTATTACCCCGATATAGAGGCCCTGCGCAAGGAGGACGAGCAGCCGGAACCGTATTTGCTGTTTACTATCACGGATGCTGCGGGCGATGTGGTACGCCAGATCAAAACGGAGGCTACCAAAGGGCTGAAACGCCTGGCCTGGGACTTCCGATACAACACCCCGGCGCCAGTGACCGGGCGCTTCACCCCTGCGCCCGACCAACTTTTTGGCGACTCGGAAAAAGGCCAGTTGGCCATTCCAGGCCAATACAGCCTCAGCCTACAGCAATATGAAGATGGCGTACTTAGTCCATTGTCCGGCCCAATAACTTTCAGGGTACAATCGCTGAACAACGCCACTTTACCCGCTACGGACAAACGGGCTTACCTGGATTTTTGCAAAAAAGTGAGTCGTCTCCGCAAAGGCGTCAGTGCCGCCAACAACATCCATAGCGAACTGAGCACCAATCTTGGCCACATCCAGACAGCCATCCAAGAGATGCCCGCACCAGCTCAGGATTTGCTGAAAAAAACCTACGATCTTAAAAACCGCCTGAACGCCCTCAACCTGCAACTCAATGGCGACCCAACCCGCGCCCGTCGCGAGTTTGAAACAACAGCCTCTATCAACGGCCGCGTGGGCTTGATAGAAGGAAGTATGTGGAGCACAACTAGCGCACCCACAGAAACTTTTGAAGAGAACTACCGCATCGCAGTCAAACAATTCGGCCCGGTGCTGGAAGCGCTCAAAGCCATAGACAGGGAAATGGACGCCATCGTGAAAGAACTGGAACAAGGCAGCGCACCGTCTACACCTGGAAGATGGCCGGACTGGAAAGGGTAAGGAAGCAGATGGAACACGGATGACACGGATAAGACACGGATTTTGTTTGTATAACGGTGTAAATCCGTGTCTTATCCGTGTCATCCGTGTTCCATCTGCCTACTCAAAAAACTTCTAAAATTTCCCCAGCAAAGCCACAGCTTTTTTCACGCGCTTTACATCGCCATCCGGGCTAAATACCTCGAAGTAAAGCAGGTGGATACCCGGTCGGGCTTTCACGCCTTCACCCGCATCTGTGTCACCGTCCCAGCGAAAGCTGCCTTCTGTGCCGATAAGGTTTTGTCGCACCAAACTTTTGACCAAATTCCCATCCGAATCAAAAATGGACAAACTGGCGGCGTAGCCTTCTTTTGGCAGGGTGTAGAAAATTTCAAGAAAATTTTCGTGGTCATCCCCGTCATCTGGTGAAAGCCGGGCAATTGGGATGGAAATCAGCTCATCGTCGGCAGGATTGGCTGTTGGAAGCGATTGGGAATTTGGCAAGGTAGGCGTGCCGGGCTCACCCGTGATATGGGGTGAGGCAGAGGTCCAATTGTTGGCAGACTGCGTGGGGCCGTCTATTCGTATGCGTTCAAGGGCCACGCCTTCCTTCTCGGAAGTCGTGAGCAGGGCACTGTGCATTTCACGGTGGTAAAAAAAAGAGTCAATCGTAACCTTTGGACTTCCTCCAGCCCAATATAATTTGATTAGATCGGTGTTGTCGTCGAGAGAAGGCAGGCTTTGGCAAAGCACCCGTCCCGTGTAAATATTTTGGTAGCGGCTTCGAATATCGGTGGGATTTGTGCTGAACACATGATAAATTCCAGGCAGAAAAAGTCGTCTTTGGGTGATTGCTATTCCAGGGGAGGTGTCAGCCAAAAAGAACTCCGACCAATCGAATATTTTCTGGCTGCGATTATAAAACTCAATGTACCGCGCACCGCCCGATTTGGGGTTGAAAAGAATTTCACTCAAGACAATATCTTGGTATTCAGGTTCTTCTGGCAAGCCAACATAGGCCGTGTCTGTGCTTGCAACAAGGTTTCCGCTGCAATCCCCCACTCCATTGCTAAGCGTGATGGTATAAATAACGCCAGATTCCAAAGGCTCGTTGAGCGTGAGCCTAACTTTTGCGCGATCATCGGGCAGTTGTTGAGCGGAGGAGATGCCGCGCAGCGGGGAAAAATGGTAAGCTGTAGGATTTTGTGCCGCTGATCTGTCGAGCCCTTTACTGAAGCTAAGCAAAATGGAGCTGGGTGATTCGGGGTAAGCAAAGTTGAGATTGGGAACCGTCAAGTCCGCCGCAGTAGAAAAAGATGCGTTTTGAAAGCCCATGGTCGCTCCTATATCACGCGGAGAAGGTTGCCAGTTTTCCTGCCCGAGGCAAGGCAACATGGGGTTGATGCGTTCCCGGGAAATACCTTCATAATCGGAAGTTGAAGCATTGCAGCCTACCCCATACGCCACCCGATCAATAATTTTGCCCGAGGCATCGCTGAGCGTGAGCACGTCGCCGTCGTTATTAAGGGCAAAGCTGCTGATTCCAATGCCCAGCACGTTGCTGTTGACAGCATAGAATTGAAGGGTATCAACATTGGCATTGGCTGTGAGTACAGCATACGCTCCGGGCTGTAGCGCATAATTGGGAAGTGGGAGCGCACTGCTGCTACCGTCGGCAAATCGGAAATTGGCGAGGTCAAAAACTTTGTTGGAGCGGTTGTAAATTTCGACCCATTCCAATTCCGGGAGACCGTGTGTTGGAGTCGGGTCGGCCATGATTTCGTTAATAAGGAGGTCAAATTCTTCCCCTACTTCCACTTTAATGAATTGAAAATCTGCGGTTTGTGCAGCGCTGACATTTCCTAACACATCCTTCAGGCCCAAAGTCTGAAGGGTATAACTGCCCGTTGAAAGGGCGTTTTGCAGGATCAATACCACCGTTCTTTTGTCGGCGGAAAGTGCTGCCGAAAGTGGCTGTCCAATGCCGTTGTTTATGGAATAATTGGCTGGGTTTTCCGCAGAAATTGATTCCAAATCCTCGTCAAAGACTACGGTTACTTGTTTTACGCTGTCGCCTTTTGCCGAGAGCAGCAATGGTGGTTGCGTGTCTGGCACATCTGGTCGGATATTGATGTTGTCGAAGTAAAATCTGGTTACATTAGTCATGGTGTACACACACTGCACACCAAAAAAACGGTTTGTGCCTCCTGGCCAGCTTGTTTCCGTCAAGGTAAATTGTGGTTGCAAAGCCAAACCAACCGTAGCAGCTTCCAGTGTCCAAACGCCAGACGATGTGCGCTTTACACGAATGCGGAGGTTGGGGGATATAGCCGCAAGCCCGGGTTGTCCAACGGCCAGTTCAGTTTTTGTCGCACCATCTTGCCTGAAAAAACGGATAGGATCTAAGCTGAGGTTTTCGCCCATTTCTATATAATAGCCGTTGGCGATAGTCAGGTCAATCTGATCCAATTGGAGAAAAACACGGACAAAATTCTGGCCCGAAGGAGAGAAGGCGAGGCGGACCTCAAAATCCCAAACCGTACTGTCGGGCATATTACCGGCTACGAAAAGCGATGATTGGCCAGCCACCATCGCATTGAGTTGTAATTCTCCGGAGCTGATTTGGAATTTGGACGTATCGCCGATCCAAGTTGGATTTTGGTCCAAATTGCCGTCTGAGAAGTTGTCAATGATTTGAGATTGAGCGATTTGAACGAAAAAAAAGAGGAAGGCGAGGAAGGAAAATAAAATGCGATTCATGTCTTAGCAAGGTTTAACCGGGGGAAGGTACGGCGTTGCAAAAAATGAACTTCCCTAAATTCCGTTCTGATTTTTATAAGGCCCAAAAATTGATAAAAGAATCCGCACACTATGAGATATTCCCTGCCAATCCTGTTCCTCGTTTTCTCCTTTTGCAAAAAAGGTCAGACCCCCGAACCCCAACTTTTTGTCCATGCCGCGCAAACATCGCTCCGTGCCGAACCCAGCGAAAAAAGCCGCGAAATAGCCACGCTCCAAAAAGGCCAAGCCCTGACCGACCTCGGCGAAGTAGGTCCATCTGAAACACAGATCGCCGTTGGAGAAGAACTGTTCCAAACACCGTGGATAAAAGTGCAAACGGTTGAAGACCAATCTGGTTGGGTGCTGGCATGGGCTGTGCGGCCCGCCAAAGAAACAAAAGATTGGCTGTTGCAAAAACGGCTTGTCTGCTACTTTGGGGAAGCGCTCGCTTCCCGCCGCAACACTTTGTGCGAGACATTCCCCCATCTGAAAATGGAAGGCCAATTGGCGGAATCATGGCGCGATGCTACCGCTTTGCGCGACACTTTTTTGCAGATGCTTTCACGTCGCCCTGAAAGCGGTTTCCAGCCAAATTTCAATTGGTTGAACGATGCGTTGCCGGGTTTTTTATACCAAAGATCGGGAGAAAGTGGCAGGCCGTATCTCTTTGCTGATTTTGCTGCCTGGCAACAAAAAGCATTGAAAACGAACGGCTTGCAGGACGATGTTTTCTTTGAATCTTGCTTTGTAGCCTTTTCACGCGATAGCAT
>JACMMM010000263.1 GCA_014379065.1 Saprospiraceae bacterium | reverse complement strand
GCAGACCGTTCTACCTCGCTGGATACGGACATCGCCGCTACGCAAGCCGAACAAACATCGCTTATCGCTGTGATTGCTTCTTTGCCTGACGGACCAACCAAAACCGAAATGGAAGTTCGCAAGACGATAGCAGATTTCCGGATTTTTCAACTTGGTCAACGCAAACTCAATTCAGGCACTACGGCAGTGATTCTTTTTGAATCTCAAATCACCGAGATTGACCAACGCCTGACCGCCATCAACGCTGACATTGCTGAAGTGGAAGCAAGGAAAGCTGCCTTGCCGGTTTAAACATGACAAAAAGTTGGAAAAGGCGACTTAGGAAGTATTTTCTGTAGTTTCTTTTTTCAGCTTTTTTGTTTTCAACCCTCTTAATAGATGCACACTTTTAACCTTTGGGATATTGCCCTGACCATTACCACCGCCCTCATCATCTGGTGGGTGCAACGAGTGGTGAGCAAGTTTGACGGTTTTGAAAAGAAAATCAGCCGGTTGGAAGGCGACCTTCGCCATAATACCCAAGCCGGTGCCGCTAACCTGAAAGCGATTCTGGAAAGGATGGATTTGCTTTTTACACCTATCAAAGAAACTCTGCAACGGATTGAGCGGGAAGTGGAAAACCTGCGGAATAAAAACCCTTAACACCAACCCCATGAGAAAAATTGAAATTTTCATTTTTGCCATCGTCATCTTTTTCAGTTTTGCCACCGGATGGATGGTGAGCGACTGGTTTAACAAGCCACCTTCATGCCCATCTTGTGAGCAAGTGAATTATGAGCAAATCGGCATTTTAGTTGAAAAGGCTGTAAAGTCACAGGCAGTGCAGCCTTTCGATGTGGATAAAATCAAAAATGTCAGAGGCTTTACTTACGCTCCGCAAAGTGTGTATCAGGTGGAAATCTGCCGTGATACGGTACTGCTCCGGCAGGTCATTGAACAGCTGCAGCCCCCTAACCCCCAAAGGGGGAATAAAAAAATACGAAAATGAAAAAAATCCTTGCCTATATCTCTAAACTCCCCCTTTGGGGGCTGGGGGGCTATGTTCTCAAAAACTGGCGTACTTCCTTGCTGGGTATGCTGGTGATGCTTGCGATTCTGCTCTGGTTTTTCAAACAACTGACCACCGATGATTTTCTCAAAATCCTTGGCTTTTGTTCGGCGGTCGGACTTTTTGCACAAATAGACCCGAAATTCAAAAATCCTCCAACTCCTACGAATCATGGCTAAGTTTCAGTATCTCATCATTCATTGCACCGCCACCCCTGCCGGTCGTTGGGTTTCAGCTCAAAGTGTATTGGACTGGCATACCAAACCCAAACCGCACGGCAACGGCTGGAACCGTGTCGGCTATTCGGACCTCATTCTGCTGGATGGCTCTCGGCACCGCTTCGTCAAACATGACAATGACGAGGAGATTGACGATTTTGAAATCACTTACGGGGTGGCAGGTATCAACGCCATCAGCCGGCACATCTGTTATGTGGGCGGCATGGATCCGAGCTACAAGTTTCCATTAGATACCCGAACACCTCAGCAGATTAAAACCATGCTGGACATTATTGAGGAAGTGCTGGG
>JACMMM010000262.1 GCA_014379065.1 Saprospiraceae bacterium | reverse complement strand
GTGACGGCGGATAATTGCCGCAAGAACTAAAAAAAAGTGCCGCCCCCACATCAGGGAGCGGCACTTGTCTCATGGTTGCACTTCAATGGGAGTTACACAGGGCTTAAGGGAGTTGAACCATCTTTGCTCTTGCTGTAGGGTGTTCTTTTGCAACATTCACTTTAGCCGGGCGATTGTCTTGGTTGGAAACAGATTCGCTCGTCATTTTGAAGTATAGCATGGCCACCAAAGCAAGGTGGAGGGCGATTGCGAGCACCATAGCATGCTTTTTACTCTGACGCTCATTTCGTTCGGTAATGTGGTACATAGGAGGGGGATTTATTGGTTAATCTTATCAAATGACCAAACGTGAACGCGAAAAGCAAGAAAAATAGTTTCTTATCAATAAATTATTATTTGTTAATTTTTTTATTAGTCTAAAAGGCCCTCTGGCAAGTCTACCAAAACGCGACGGTTTTGCTCGTCAATCGAACGTATAAAGTGTTCATTTAGAGGGATCAATACCTCCCGGCCCTTATATTTTAGGAAAGCCATTTCCTGTTGAGGCATTTCGAGCACTTCGTCAATTAGGCCAATTTCGCCCATCGTTTCATCCACCAACATGAACCCTGTGAGATGGTCATACTCAAGGGCATCGTCGTCTTCGACCTCATATTCGCGGGCATGGTCGGGTAGTATGTCTTGCTGGCGCAATAGCACATCCCTTGATTGGAGCAGGGTGGCAGTGTCACGGTTATCCACCTCTTCAAGTTTTACGATCATTTCTCCAGCCCCTCGGACATTGGCAATGAAATAAGGGATTTTAACCCCCTTAATTTCCAAGAAAATCCGTTCATTTTTCATAAAATCTTCCAAATAGCGCTCCTCAATGAACACTTTCAGTTCGCCTGTAAGGCTATGTGCCTTTCGGGTTCGGCCAATGGTAACGTATTGTGTTTCTGCCATTTTTGGATGTTTTACCCGCCGTAGCCTTTGCGAAGGAGGGTAGACGTTGGACGTTGGACGTTGGACGGTGGACACTTGAGATCATGTCCAACGTCCAATGTCCAGCATCCAACGTCAATTAAAGGATATTATAGTTTGCCGAAGGATATATCCCTTTTCGGCTTTTTGTTCCCAGGGGCGGGTTTCACAGTCGGCTGGAGGGGGCACCTGATTGCAATATTGTGAATCAAGTATCCATTGTTCGCGCCATACTACGCCAATATGCTTGGCATAACGCACCCTTGAAAGCCGCCGCTCGATAACATTTGAATCGTCGGCCTCTGTGACCAACAGCGTTGAATCAAAAGAAAATTGTCCCACGAGTGCCTGAACGTCAATAGAATCCACTTCATAAGCCCAATTGGTGAAAGGGCGCATTCGTTCTCCCGCAATTTCTATTTCGCGGTTTTCGTCAATCCAAAGGTTTCCATCCCACGCACTACGGCGATCCAGCGGAAACACCAACTTCAGAAACCTCCAATTGCCCTCGGTGCGAATGGCTTCTGTAACCGACTTGTTCGCAATGCTGGCGCTTTTGAATGCCCAGAGGGCTCCGGCATCCGCTCGTTCGTACCGCTCGATAACGTATTGTAATTCGCCCAAATTTCCCCTCAGGGTGTCGGCAACAATTTCTTTTACAAAGGTTTGCGAAGAATCTTGGATGGTAGCACCACCCGAAGCAAAGTCGTACACCACGCTGTCTACCTTATACTCAATGTACTTACCTATTTGCAATGGGAAGTAGGCAAAATGATCTAAGTCTAAAGGCACTGGTTGCTCGGTATGACGTCCGCTACATGCGAAGGCAAATACCGTAAGTACTGCCCAAAAAGCATTGGCAGTATGCCGAAAATGATCCAAAAATCGGAGCACAGGAATGTTTGAAATGGCTTGCGCTTGCATGTATAAGAATTTCAGCAAAGGTAGCGCAGTCAGTCTTGCTAAAGCGGCAGTTTTCCTTTATAAAAGCCAGAAACCCAGTGCAGAAGATCTGCACTGGGTTTCGAGTTTATAAAAATGGGGTGAAAATCAATTTGCCTTGTCCAAAAACCGTTGTGCGATTTCCCAGACTCTACCCAAAACTGAGACATCGGGAACAGGGATCTCGCGTGCTTCGCTTCCATCTTCGCCTTCTACTTGATGTTGAGCCATTTCAATTTTTGAAAATGGCTGTACCAAAGTACTATTTGTACGAAGGTTTACAAAAGCAAAAGCGAAAAGACTTAAAAATGAGGCGGTAATTAGAAGTGATTTGAAAGTAAGTGATTGTTTCATAGCCTTGTCAATTTTGAAAGACGGGACGAAAGTAATGGAGTTTTTGAATTTTGAAGCATTTGAAATCCATTTTTTTCGCAATCATAGACAAACAATACGGAAAAAAGGTTGCTGGTAAGTTGCAATGTTTTTAAAATAAAAAAAACCCTGCTGGTATTGCACCCGCAGGGTCGTATCGTCAAACCAAAAATCAATCAGTTTTTATTGCTTGATGCCGCCGTTGCTGGCAGGCACTGCTTCTTGCGTTGGTGGCACCAACACCTCGCCTTTGATGGTGAGGGTGTGCGTATCTGGTGTTTCGTTGGTGGTAAGGGTCACCGTTTTCGTGAATGCACCTGGACGGTTAGTGTCGTAGCTCACGTCAATCGTTTTGGTTTCGCCAGGCATGATGGGCTCCTGTGGGTAGGTTGGAACTGTGCAACCGCAAGAACCTTTAGCGGATTTGATAACGAGCGGCTCGTTGCCAGTGTTGGTAAAGGAAAACTTGCGGACTTTATCGCTGCCTTTTTCAATCTTGCCGTAGTCAACTGTAGTCGTTGGGAAAGTCATCACTGGGCCCGTTGCATTTTGTGCATTGATTGCGAAAGAGCCAAGGAGAAAGAAAGCGAGGAGGGAAAATGCTTGTTTCATTAGAATGGAAACCGTTTTAAAATGAGATGAATGTTAGGTGTGCTAATTGTTGTCGTCAGAATGATGGCACAAAAGTATGGGGGGTAGCACTGCCTAAGGAACACCTCCGCTGTTAACGATAGCCAAAATAAAGCAAATCCTTCTTGAAGTTCTCTAATGAATTGAAAAACAAGAGGTTTTAACGATTTTTTGAATTCAAAAATCTAGATTGGGGCTCCACATATTTATGTGAATACCTGCACTAAAAGCCTGAGTAGAGAGATCCCGCGCATTGTCGTCGCTGTCTTTTTTCCGATATAGAAATTTGAAATCCACAAACACATTATGCCACAAGGCCCAAGAAGCATCAAGCCCAAAGAGGTCAATTTTGGCTGCCACGCCTTGACCGATCTCATTGCCATAATCCTGCACTCGAGTATTGTAATCGAGCAGGGGGTTGCTACCCCAGTTCTGGGTGGGCGTATTGTCGCCAATGCGGGCATGTATTAGGCGGGCTTGCAGCGAAAGCCGAGAAATTGGCTGCCAACGGAGCAGCAAGAGTGTTTCGGCAAAATTGGCCCCCAAAGGATGCGCCAAGGGTTGGTTGTAGTGGGTGTAACTATTGGCTGGATCATAGTGCGCGTAGGTGAAAGGGCGCGCACGGTTATGTTCTACTTGCAAATCCAGGTGGTCGAGGCCAAAAGCGTTTACATATTTTGCCCCAGCCTGGACTCCCCACTTGTTCGCCCACCAGCCGCTCCCGCTGAAAACTTCAGAAGCCACCAACTCGTCGAGCATCACTTGGCCGTAAAGTTGTACGCACCTCAACAGGTTCCACCGCCCGTCTATGCCCAGCAGCACATTGTCAGGACTGCCGATCATGCCTTCTACGGTGCGATAAAAAATGACCGG
>JACMMM010000261.1 GCA_014379065.1 Saprospiraceae bacterium | reverse complement strand
TTTTCCAAGTTAATCCAGAAGGGGTGATATGTTATACGCAACGTATTGACATACAGCCCCTTCTGGGTTTTGAATAACGGTGATGAAAATGTAGACGCCGGATTATTTATTTATATGGACAACCGTTTTTTTTCACTCCCTTTCCAATTTAATACCGAAAAACTTGCTGCCGATCTGGCTACTTGTGAAGCGCAGCAGTGGGCGATGCATTTTAACAAAAATGATTATGCCGGAGACTGGACGGGGATTGCGCTCCGGTCGGCCACTGGGAATTCCATTGATATTAAAGCCGTACCAGGACAAGCATTTCAGGATACTCCCCTGTTGGCGCAATGCCCGTATTTTAGGGAAATACTGGACACGCTGGAATTTCAGAAAGAAACGGTGCGCCTGCTGGCCCTTGCGCCGGGCAGCGTTATCAAAGAACATCGCGACCAAGGATTGGGATATGAACACGGCTGTTTTCGCCTGCATATCCCGATCACCACGGATGATCAGGTCTCCTTTATCGTGGATAAGACACGCTTGCCGATGGGAGCAGGCCAGTGTTGGTATGCTAATTTCGACCTTCCGCACAGCGTCCTGCACGAAGGCAACACCCGCCGGATTCATTTGGTCATTGACGGGACGCGCAATGAGTGGACTGACCGCCTTTTTGGAGAAATCGGGTATGACTTTGACCTTGAAGCGCAGCAAAAGGAATACGATGATGCGACCAAAGCCCAAATGATAGAACATCTGAGCATGATGGATACCGATGCTGCCAGAGAGATCATAGCGCGCTTGGAAATCAAACGCCTGCCATCTAGCAAATCAACCATGAACGGAAGCGAAGTTGTCGAATCGCCCATGGAGCATGGATGGGTTCCAACAGATGTTCAAAGTAGCGATAAAGGGCTCGTTTTTAAATGGTTATACGTAGGCAAAAAATCATTCTCAGAACCTTTTTTTCAAGATACGCTTCAAATTGCCAAACAGTTTGAGTTAAATAAAATACATCCCAACAGGCGTAGCTCCATAGAGCAATTGATTAAAATAGCCCAAAATACAGACAGTATTGAGCCCACGGCCTTCATCTTTCATGTTTCACGATGCGGCTCCACCTTATTGTCCCAGTTACTGGGTACAGATGCGCGAAACATTGTGCTGTCCGAAGCACCCCTCTTAGATACCATTCTGCGCTTGCCGTATCACGAGCATAGAATTGCCCAGGATACCGTAAACCAAGTTTTTTTAGCAGCGCTTCGCCTGCTGGGACGGAAAAGAAACAGCACAGAGGAACACCTTTTTATCAAAACGGATTGCTGGCATGTGTTTTTCTACGATACCCTCCGGCGTTTATTTCCCAAAACACTTTTTATACTGTTGTACCGTAGCCCCGACGAGGTCTTGTATTCCCAGCAAAAACAAAGGGGAATACAGTCTATGCCATTTACGCTAGAGTCCGCCCTGACTGGAATACAGGAAGGGAGGTTTGAACCTCACGACTTGGACGGGTATTTTTTACAACTACTCGAACGGATTTTTGCTGGATTCGCAAGAATCAAAGCCGAGAATAGCAATGTTTTCCTGATCAATTATAATACAGGCCAAGCAGGTATGATAAGCGCTTTGGAAAAAGGAGCAGGCATCGAATTTTCTCAAGACACGCTTGTGAAAATGGAAAAGCGAGGTCATTTCCATGCAAAAAAGCCTTATGAATTGTTTGAAGAGGAAAAGCCAACAGTGTTTGACCCGGACAGACTTCAAAACTTAATGGCGTTGTATGACCAATTGGACGGAATGCAATGATTGCAAAAATTCGGGCGATTCATATTTACTCGCGTAACCATTTCAACATAAAGGGGAATGGCTCAGCATTCATTTTGGCCGCATTTTTAGGGTCATAGGTAAGCCCCATCCACTGAAGGAGCGGAAGGCCAATGTACATGCCTCCCTCAAACTGTTCAATTAACCAATCCGATTGGCCCTTATACCCTTCCTCGTGAAACACAAACTCGGGGGGCAAGTTTAAATGCCTTAGTGCGGCATACGACCAAAGGATAGCCCCCAATTCTAATGATTCTTTGGGCGAATCCGTCTGTATATTACCATGCATTAGGGGACGCTCTGCGCTTGACTCTACAGCAATATGTCCTGCTTCATGCAGCAAATCTCCAGGGTGTTTTAATTTGTCAATATCAATGATGAGGCGACCAGCTTCTATAAGTATGCCAGGCAAAAAAGTGGAATCAGGAACTGGCCTTAGCTCTGCCGCAATACCTATTTGCTCAAAAAAATGGAGAATGAGATCTATTTCGCCAGTCTTAGTCATGTATACGATACTCTTTAGGGTGAATTTAACAGGCCTTGTTAATTGCCTTTGATAATCCAGGAGCGAATGTAGAAGCTTGTTTTAAATATTTGAAAAAACAGGAGGAGCGGTGTCTATTTGGGTGGGGATGGGGACGGGGACGGGGACAAGCCCCGCCCCTACGCCGTCCCCATTACCGTGCTTGAATCATCTTCTTCGTGGCGCTGTCCGTGGCCGTTTCCAGTTTGTAGTACAGCAACCCAGTCGTATTGATCAGGGCGCGGTCGAGCATGATGCTGTTCTCGCCTTTGGCAAACTGGCCTTTCTGCCGGTAAACTGTGCGGCCCGTCTCGTCGTAAACCGATAGTGTTGCCTCGGCTGCTTCTGGCAAAAAGAAGCCGATGAACGTCTTGTTCACGAACGGGTTGGGCTGGTTCTGGTACAGCTCGAAGCCGATCCCGACTGTGGTCGGGATCATCCCCGCAAGGGACCTGAAACGGAAGGCAATTCCCAAACGCCCGGCATCTCCATAGGCTTCAGCTCGGGTAATCGAGCCAGAAACGCCCAGCATCTCGCTCAATTTACCTGACTTGGTAGCCCGGAAACGAAGCGTGAACGCCTGTGCGCCATCAATCGAGACCGTCGCCATTTTGTCGAACACCAAGCCGAAGTTGCCAGCCGTCACGTTCTCCGATTCAATTACGCCCACAACCTCCAAGCCCTTGAGCAACATCGTGAACTGGAAACCCTTCAAGGGTTGGGCAGACTTGAACGTAACGTCGAACTCCTCACCAACCCTAACATCTTGATCTTCAATATCGAAAATGGCCGTGCCTGCGGTGCGCTCTTCTGCCTGCATCGTAGCGTTGGCCACTGCCGTGCCGTTCACATCGCCCACCTTCAGGCCCACGAAATCCCTGTCCAACTGGCCCATCAAAGCATCCAACACTGATATCGTCTCCGGGAACGCCGTCTGGAAGGGGTTGTTCGGAGTCGGGAACTGGAAGGTCTTGTCCACAAAGCGCCAAGAGGTGTTGTTCGGAAGGTCTGTGTACAGGCCCAGGATCAACTTGCGGATCTCCACGATGTCGAACGTCGTGATCGAACCGGACTTGTTGGCGTCCGCAGCGATCAT
>JACMMM010000260.1 GCA_014379065.1 Saprospiraceae bacterium | reverse complement strand
TGTCCGGCACATCGTATTCCCGGCGGAATCGGCAGATAAGGTAAGCCCCGTCAAACATTTCCGGGCGCTTGTCATCGCCTTGATTGAGTGCATCATAGAGCGTGGAGAGGAAAAAGATTACATTTTCAGCCGGGTCAATCCAGCCTGTGATGTGCAGTTCTTCATCGCCAGCGTTCCAGAAGCGGTGCGGGACACCGCGTTTGAAGGTCACACTGTCGCCGACGCCTCCGAATTGCTCCGCTTCGCCAAAGATTTGGTAACCGATTTTGCCCTTCACAACGGTAACGCCTTCGTCTTGGCGCAGGTGGGTATGGAAGCCGGGGCCTGCCATAGGTGCGCAAAAGCCTTCGAGCAGCAGTTTGTTGTCCTCCATGCGAAGGAAAGTGATTTTCTCTCCGTATTTGGTTTCGATGGAGAAAGGGAATTGGTGTTGCATGATTTGAATTTTAGTTTTTGATTTCGGCGGTTGCCAAACTTGGTTGCGCCATTAAGTATGCATAAATGGCCTTCAACTGATCTTCGTCATAGTGGCCAATTTCTTTCCATGGCATGAATTTCCCGTTAATTTCTTTTCCTAGGGGTGTGACGCCTGTACGCATCGTTTTCACAAAACCTTCAGCGCCCCAACTTGGCAAACTGCCGCCGGGAGAAAGGTTTGGCCCCATCGGTGCTTCAGGATTGGGGTCTTTTCCGCCGTTGAGCTGTGGGCCGTGGCAAGTGCGGCAACCACTGACTTTTACCAAATATTTGCCATATTCCGCAGTCGCAGCTCTTTGCGGTGCGTAGTGAGCAGGCTTGGCGTGATCAATGGTTTCTGCATTCAGTGCATCGCCAAAAGCGCCCACTTGAAAAAGCACATTACACAAAAATTTGGTCTTAGGCGGCTCCCACGATTGTTCGACAGGCCTTAGCGTTTTCAAATATGAAATGATTTGACCCACGTGCTCGTCGCTCATGTATTGAAAGTCTTTGGAAGGCATGATGAGGAGTGGACGATTGTCTTTGGCGACACCGTGGCGGAGTGCACGGTCCCAATCGAGGTCGGTGTAGTTTTTGCCTGCACCTCCAGGCGTGAGGTTGGGGGCAGAGATGGTGCCGAGATCAGGCGAATCGAAAAACTTGGTGCCAGCCAGGTTTTCGCCATGGCAATTGGTACAAAGCACGGAAACCCATTTTTGCCCGGCTTCGATGGAGGCCGAATCTGAAGGGATTTGGATAGATTTAGGCTGAACCTCGTATTTTTTGGCTAGGCGATTTTGTGCGGTATTACTGAGGTAAAAGGCTGTGCCAACTGCAAAAAATAGGAGTATACCAAGAATTCCTCCTGTCCATTTTAGTATCTTTTTCATGTTGTAGAAGAAAGTTTGTAGTGAAATGACGCAACCTTAAATTGTGCCACAAAAATCTGCGCCATCAAAATCAAATAGCAGCCTCGGTGTCATCAGTTGACAAAAAGTCTACATGACCTGTCAAATTATTCACTTTCGACCCAAGCCGGCCATATATTGACCTTTTTCGACTCCAAACAATGGGCCATTGTTTGGTTTAATTGACGGTTACCGCTTGTCCCTGTCGAACCATCTGATGCGACTGCGGTAATGATTCAGGCAGAGGCACTTTTTTAGCTGCTCCGGTCAGTTTGGCAATGCCTGCCCCAATACCTAAGATTACATCTTGAAGCCAAAAAGGCATCCCGGCAAAGCGATACTCGTAGCGCAATTTGTAGAACATAAACATCGTAGGCAGAAGCGACATATTGGCCCAATCTCCGCCATTTTTCATAGCATCTTCACCCATCGTTTGTAGCATCCACTCGGTGTTGAGCGCAGGCTCGTACCAGAATTTCGCCACCAAAGGCTCGGTAGCACTGCCGTTTACAAATGTGTGCGACTCGCCTGGTTGCACGATGATGGTTTCACCAGCATTGGCTACAATCTCTTTCCCGTTAACCACCGCTACCATCTGGCCACCAATGACTTCGAAGCCCTCTGTTTGAAGGGTATGTTTATGCGCACCAGGACCTTTTTTGCCTGGGCCAAGGGTCATAATGCCTTCGCTTCGCTGTCCGTTACTGCGTTCGCGGGCATCATTAAATTCAAGTTTTTCTCCAATTTTATGGAGGTCAATGGCTTGTTTCATTAGGAGGATGTTTTAATTGATAGCGACCGGGTGAATTTTAGTCGCCCGGTCGCAATCCGGTTTTATTTTAAAATCAATTTCTGCGTTTTTACACCCGATTTCGTCTGAATGTCCACCCAGTAAATGCCTGCCGGCTGGTTTTGACGCTGCCAAATGACCTCGTGTTTGCCCTGCTCCAATACACCTAAATTTTGAGAAAAAACAATTTTCCCGGTAGCGTCGAGTACCTGGACTTGTACCGGCGAAGCATTGTTTAACGAAAATTCGATGCGAAAAAAATCTGCGGCTGGGTTGGGTGAAAGGTCAAAATCAACCAAATCGCTCTCGAACTCGTGTGTAGCTGAAGCCGCGCCATCAAACCGCAACACACGCCCTAAGCCGAGTTCGGCCACATACAGATTTCCTTGTGCATCTATAGCCATGCCTGGAGACAGGTCGAAATTTTCGGCGAGCACTTCGCGCGAGCCATTGGGGCGCAAGCGCCACACCTTGGCCGAATTGGGAGCGAAGTTGAAGATGCTGAGGTCAAAAGTGCCGATCTGCAGCGCGTACAAATCACCCGTGTTGGCATTAAGTGATAAGTCGGTCAGCATAGTAAAGCCCGAGGCATGCGTACTGACCACCCCGTTTGCGCTTACTTCAAAAATGGATGCAGAACCTTCGAGGAAGGGGAAACCAGTGAGGTTGCAAACATAAAAACCGCCACCTGGCTTGGCAATAATACGCGTAGGTACCGCGTCGTAAAATGGCGGGCCTACCGGCGTTGGATTGGAGATTGGGTCGAATTTGCAAAATACCGAGCGCTGTCCAGAGGCATCTACTTTCAAGATGCCGTTGAATCCCGCATCTGCGATGTACCAGTTACCATTGGCATCTACCACTCCAGT
>JACMMM010000259.1 GCA_014379065.1 Saprospiraceae bacterium | reverse complement strand
TCATGTGCGACGCCGACATCGACGGCTCACACATCACGACACTGATCCTCACGTTCTTTTTCCGCTACATGCGCGAACTGATCGAGAAAGGCCACATTTACATCGCGCAGCCGCCGCTTTACCTGGTGAAAAAAGGCAAAAACCAACGCTATGCCTGGAACGACACCGAGCGCAAAGCAGCTCAACTAGAATTTAGTGGTGGCAAGGAAGACGACGATTCGGTAAAGGTGCAGCGCTACAAGGGTCTTGGTGAAATGAACGCCGAGCAACTTTGGGAAACGACCATGGACCCCAAAACCCGCATCCTGAAAATCGCTACCATTGACGATGTCAACGAGGCTGACCGCATGTTCGCCATGCTCATGGGCGACGAGGTGCCGCCAAGAAGGGCGTTTATTGAGGCGAATGCGAAGTATGCGCGGATAGATGTGTAAGTAAAATTGAAGTATAGGGTTAAAAGCCGCTGCTTGGTCGTGAAGATCAGGCAGCGGCTTTTTTTCGTCCGTAAAACACCTCGCTTATGGCGTTTAACGTGGCATATAAACCCATTTTGCAAGCCTGGGGATGGTTTCTGCTCCTCAAAAACCACCTAAAAGTGTCCTTTTTTGGGGGCAATAAGTGCCTGATTTTTGTGCCATCAATGATTTAACCACCTGTACAGACAGGAAAAATTTACACTTATGTTCAATACAATTTTGCTCTCAGTAGTTTGGCTTTTTCCTTTTGATGGGAAAACGCCTGCCCCAATCTTTCCAATCCAAACTTCGGCTGAATCCTTTAAATGTTTCCTCCCCGTCCCCAAGAACATCCAGCCTCTCTTATTGTCGACAACTTTCATTCAATTCTCTTGGGATCCAGTTCCCGAAGCTGCTTATTTTCGGGTGAAAGTCTTTAATGAGGATGGCACGATGCGCTATTCTGAATTAGTGGCTGCTTTGCCAGAAAAGAATGGGGTAGTTATTGAAAATTTGGAACCTGGTGCTACAGTAGGCATAATTGTCCACTCTGTTTGTAGTAATGGAGTAGAAAGCCCCAAAGCAAAGTAAACCTAACAACAACTGCATTTTATCATGAGAAAATCAACATTACTTATACTGTGCTTCTTTTTGTCCAAACTCCAAGCCCAAAATGCTGGAGTGTTGGACACAACATTTGCGGTCAATGGGCTGAGTACCATAGACAGAAATACGTTTGAATCCAATATTGCTTTTACTATTCAGCCAGATAACAAGGTGGTTGCCGTAGGATTTACGGAAGAAGCGGGCGTTTCAAAACTAACCGTAATCCGGTATCTTCCTGATGGCATGCTTGACGGAACCTTTGCTAGCAATGGTGTCTTTGCGGGCACTTATCTACAGAACATTAATATTGCACAAGCAGTGACCCTCCAGTCTGACGGAAAAATTCTGGTAGCTGGGTACGGAACCAATGCGCAATCTGCCAATTTTTACAACGATGAATTACTTGTGCTGCGCTTTAACACGGATGGCACACCCGATAATACGTTTGCTACCAACGGTGTAAAAATATTGGATTTGGGCTACAACGAACGGCCCGTCGGCATACGCACAACAAGCGATGGCAAGATATTGGTTGCAGGCAGTACATTCTACAGCACCGCGTCCCAATTATTGGTTTACAGATTGAACAGCGATGGAAACGTGGACAACAGTTTTGGCACCAATGGGTATATAACAACTTTTTTTGCAAGCAGTATTTGGAGTTACTGTTATGCCATGGAACTTCAGGCGGATGGTAAGATTTTGCTGGCCGGAGAAGCGGCAGGTTTGGGGAACAAATATTTTGGCATCATTCGGCTGAATGCAAACGGAAGCCTTGATCAAACGTTCAGTGGCGACGGCAAAGCCACAAATAACATCAGTGTGAAAGACGACGGGGCGCAGGCAATACTGCTGTTACCGAACGGTAAGATTTTGTTGGGCGGGTACGCTGTGAATGCTGAAAACAAAACAGAAATAGCACTCACTCAATTCAATTCCAATGGCAGTTTGGATAACACATTTGGGGATGCTGGCGACGTAATAGCTCAATTGGGTAACGATTACAGTACTATCGCGGATCTCAGCCTAACGGCCTTGGGAAACATTATTATAGCCGGCACAGCCAGGCGCTTTCCCAGTCACTTTGACTTTTTTCTTGCAAAATATAGGCCAGACGGCAGTTTGGACGAAAGTTTTGGGGAACAGGGCATAACCTACACGGATTATGACGGCCATTTCGATGGCATTTGTGATGCCCAAATTTTGCAAGATGGCAAAATACTCGTCGCAGGTATGGGGGTTAATACGTCCAATTCCATTTCAGAGTTTTTATTGGCTAGGTACTGGTTCGGAGAAAACTCTGGCACTGAAGACCTTGGGGAGCTCTCAGTCTCCGCCTGGGCCTACCCTAACCCAACGACTGGGCATAAAATGACGCTGAACTATAACTTATCGGAAGCGGCAGAAGTCTCTCTTGACCTTTTTTCAATCAATGGAGAATTGCTCGGGGCGCTCTCAAAATTCAAAAAAGCGGCAGGCAATCAAAGAGAGTCTATCACATTGCCTTCCGGGTTGGCGGCAGGTGCATATCTTATTGGGATACAGGCTGGAGACAAGCAAACCTTCATTAAAATAATCGTTCAATAAAAAATTGGCAAAATGAAACACTTAATAATTACGCTTATGCTGCTGCTGAACAGCGGTATCTTGTTATGTCAATACGATGTGATTGATGATTCCACCTTTAGCGAGGATGGGGTCTCGATTCTGCCCTTTAGCCTATCGGCGAGACAAGGAATGATTTTACAGCCAGATGGCAAGTTGGTCTTGCTGGTGTGGCAGCATCTACCCAATATTGACCCGCTTTTTGCGGTAGCAAGACTGAATACAGATGGCTCATTGGATTCAAGCTACAACAACACGGGCATTAATAATGAATCTCTTCCTTATGACGGGTATTCTAATCCAATCGGCATTCTTTTACCCAACAACGATTTTGTTATAGGAGGCTCAGATCATTTTACCCCTTGGTATTCCAGAAATGTTGTTTTGGGCAAATATCTTGAAAATGGTACGATGGACCCTCTTTTTGGTAATGGAGGTACTGCAATCTTAACTTTGGACTCGTTTAATATGCGGCACGAAGATTTGAAATTGTACAAGGACACCAGTTTATTGGTACTGGTTAGTGCAAGTTTTTCTCCAAATGATAACTCGCCTGATATTAATAAGAACCTGCTCTATAAATTAAAGCTAAACGGGAGCATAGACAGCACTTTTGCGACCAATGGAATATTAGATATTCCGCTTTCAGCGCTTTCCTTCGTACAAAAGATGGCTATAAGCGACGACGGATCCATTTATATGATGGGCTATGCCCCAGACGGGTTTCCCGACACAAAAGTGGTGAAATTTAATGCAGATTGGACTTTAGATCCCGGGTTTCAATATGTAAGCGCGGGTTTGGATTCTTACTTTTCCAATATTGGCGTTGATGGGGATGGCAAGTTATTGGCAATTTCTACTAAACATACAACGGGCTTTAGGTTAGCACGCCTCATGCCGGATGGAACATTGGATAACAGTTTTAGTAAGGATGGGGTCATTGAAGAATCGTTTAACCTAATAGGTGTTGAATTTGGTGTAGGGGGTGGAATAGGGCCGATGATTGAACAACCGGATGGGAAGCTTCTGTTTTCTGTAGGTGGTGGAGCCATGGCTTTTCGGGTCAATCCGAACGGTACAATGGATTATTCCTTTGATCTCGACGGAATTGTACAAAAGGTAAATGGCATGGATCCTTTTACGCTAATCTCTTATCCATCTTCAGGAATGGCGCTACAACCTGATAAGAAGATATTATTCATGACTGCTACTGAAGCGGGTTTTATAAAAATTCTAAGGTTAATAACCAGGCCCTGAGAATGCGAAGTATGCAAGCTATCTGAAAGCAACAAGTTATTATTCACCCGTTCCTAAAAAGCCGCTGCTTGGTCGTCAAGATCAAGCAGCGGCTTTTTTATTCCCCCTCCCTTGGAGATTTACAAGTCAATGCAATGCCCTTCGTGCAGCGTTCACCATTGCCCTTTGATCATCTTAGTAAAACCTTCAAAAAGTGTCCTATTTTTTGTAGATTCTACGTCAGACATTTGTCTCATTAATGGTTTCACCACCTGTCCAGACAGGAAAAATTTTATGCTTATGTTCAAGACAATTTTGCTCGCCATGGCTTGGCTTGTTTTTTTTGGAGGAAAAACTGCCGCGCCAAACATCCAACCCGAAACTTCAGACGAAACGTTAAAATGTTCGCTTCCAGCCCCTAAGAATGTTCACTGGACGATAGCAGGCACTTCTTATGTTTTTTTTGAATGGGACCCGGTCCCCGGAGCAGCCTATTTCAGGGTGAAAGTCTTTAACTCGCCCTCCAACATCATGATTTACTCCAGGCTCGTGACCGCAGTGCCAGGAAAGAATGGCATAGTAGTCAACGACCTTGCAGCAGGTACTTCTTTCAACCTAGAAGTCCATTCTGTGTGCAGCAACGGGGTTGACAGTCCCAAACCCAATTAACTCAAAAACAAATGCTTATCGTCATGAAAAAAACAACATTCCTTGTATTGTGCCTCTTTTTGTCCAAACTACAGGCCCAACAATCAGGTGCTTTGGACACCACTTTTGCCGACCATGGCTTGCGTATCGTAGACCGGAAGACCGTTGAATCCAACCTTGCCTTTACGGTGCAACCTGATGGCAAAGTAGTTGCAGTGGGGTTTACCGAAGAAGCAGGCGTATCAAAATTCACCGTGATTCGATATCTCCCTGATGGTTCGCTTGACCCGATATTTGCCAGCAATGGTGTCTTCGAAACCACTTTTTTCCCCCCAAGCAATGTCGCCCAGGCAGTGACCCTTCAAGCTGACGGGAAAATCCTCGTGGCTGGCTATACGACCAATGGGCAATCAGCCAATTTGTACAACGATGAGATGGTAGTGTTGCGGCTGGATGTCAATGGTGTTCCCGACGTTACATTCGGCACCAGTGGTGCTGTAATCTTGAGCTTGGGTTACAATGAGCGGCCAGTCAGCATCCGCGTGTTGAGCAATGGCAGGATATTGGTCGCCGGCAATGTATTCCACGGCACCGTGTCCAATATTTTTGTCACTAAGCTATCCAACATTGGAAATGTGGATGTTTCATTTGGTACCAATGGCCTCAAGCAAGTTGCCATTTCAAATGGCCTTTGGAACTATTGCCAGGACATGGAACTACAGCCAGATGGCAAAATCCTCCTCACAGGGGAGGCAAAAACTGCGTCAGGGACAAATTTTGCACTGATACGGCTGAATTCCGACGGCGGTTTGGACCCAACTTTCAGCGGAGACGGCAAAGCCACCAACAACATCAGCCCAACCGACGACGGGGCTCAGGCCATGTTGCTGATGCCTGACGGCAAGATTGTGTTGGGCGGTTATGCATTGGACGCCAACGGCAAAACAGAAATTGCCCTTACTCGCTTTAACAGCAACGGCAGTGTGGACAACTCCTTCGGCAATGGCGGAAACGTTTTGGCTCAAATGGGCACGGATTACGGGGCAGTTGCAGACCTCTGCCTGACTGGTATGGGTAACATTATTGTTGCCGGTACCGCCAAACGTTACCCCAGTTATTTTGACTTTTTCTTGGCAAAATACAAGCCCGATGGCAGTTTGGATAATAGTTTTGGAGATCAAGGGATAACGTACACAGACTACGACGGCCATTACGACGGCATCAGCGATGCCGAAATTTTGCCGGATGGCAAGATACTTGTCGCAGGCACGGGCGTCAATACTTCCAACTCTATTTCAGAGTATCTGTTGGCCCGATACTGGTTCAGCGAGAGCTCAGGCACAGAAGATATTGTACAAGTGGTGGCCTCGGCTTGGGCTTACCCAAACCCTACACGTGAACGCAAGGTCACGCTGAGCTATAACTTGCTCGAAGCCGCAGAAGTCTCGCTGGATCTTTTTTCTATGAATGGGAACCTGCTTGGCTCGCTCTCAAAATTCGATCAAGCCGTAGGCAAGCAAAAAGAATCCGTCACGCTTCCATCCGGCTTGCCCGCAGGTGCTTACCTGATCGGGCTGCGAGCTGGCGACAAGCAAACCTTTGTTAAAATAATCGTTCAATAAAAAATTTGGCAAAATGAAACACTTGACACTCATACTTACATTGTTGCTCAATAGCTTCGCCCTATTGGCTCAATACGATATTGTCTTCGATTCCACTTTTAGCGGCGATGGCGTTGCCCTTTTGCCCTTCAGCATTACAAACCAGCAAGGGGTGTTTTTACAATCCGATGGCAAAATAGTCTTGATGAGCGAGAAAAGGATAAATTTCGACTCGGCAGTTTTCACCATGTTGAGGCTGGATGCCGATGGCGGTTTAGACGCTACCTACAATAACACAGGTATCAACAATGCACCCACACTTTTTGGTCAAGACCCATATTCGATTGGCCTGCTTTTGCCCAGTAATGATCTGATAGTGGCTGGTTCGGGCCAACCGACCCCTTGGTATTCCAGAAGCATTGTCTTGCACAAATATTTAGAAAACGGAACCAAAGATGCCCTTTTTGGGAATAGCGGTGCTGTGACTTTAACCGAAGATTCTTTAAGTTTGTACTGTAAGGATTTGAAAATCCATAACGACACTAGTGTATATGTGCTTTTTGGCGGAGATTTTTTCGGGGTCGACACTTTCATTCGAAGGAATCTGCTGTATAAAATAAATACAAATGGGAGCATAGACAGCTCTTTTGCCGTCAATGGAAGATTCGAAATACCTCCGTCCGTCCTGTACACCGTGGACCACATGGCCGTAAGCGATGATGGATCAATCTACTTATTGGGCGCCATATATCCAGCCGTTGGAGAAGACACCACGAAAATTGTGAAACTGGATCCAGATTTGACTTTCGACCACGGGTTTAAATTTAAGCTTATAGATGGGGATTTATACGTTACTGAAATCAATTTGGATGAAGATGGTAAGGTTATAGCGATCGCGTCTAAATTCGGCTCAGGGTTCAGATTGTGGCGCCTCATGCCAGATGGCAGTCTCGACAACTCATTCAGCAGGGACGGAGTTTTCCATGAAAATTTGCATTTTGATGTCGGTGGTCCTAGCCGGATGATCGAGCAACCGGACGGGAAACTTTTGTTTGCTTTAGGTGGGGGGGCTAATGCTATGCGGGTCAACCCCAATGGCACGATGGATTATTCGTTCGACCTTGACGGTGTATCCGAGATCGTGTCAAATACCGATGCTTCATTTAATTATGTGGCATCTTCAGGTATAGTGCTCCAACCCGATGGGAAGATGATTTTTATAACTGAAAACGAATCAGACCTTATAAAAATCGTTCGGGTAAAGGCCAGGCCTTGAGCCGTTTTACAGGATAGAGAGATTTGCGAGTGTGATGTCCACTTTGGAGGCCAGTTCGGTGAGCGACATTTTGCGTTTGGCCATCATCACGTCTACATTTACGATGATTGGCATGGTTTATATGGTAACCCAACCAAGACAAACGCCGCGCTGGTGTCTTTTGACCAGGCGCGGCGTTTTTTTTAGCTGAATTACCAGCAACCAAAGCGACTTTTTTTTTGATATTAATTACTTCGCCAACACAACCCTAAGCATGATTGCTTCTTCTCCGGCTTTCACACTTAACAGGTACAACCCATTCGTGAGGTTATTCATAGGGATGGATATATTGTTCTCGCCTTCGATAGCAGGTACCACTTGTTGCAGCACCAACCTGCCAGCCAGATCCCTCAACTGAAGGGTAGTTTCCAGGTTGCCGGTAGCATCAAACTGAATATTGATATGATCAGTGGCAGGATTCGGCCCGGCCCGGAAATTGGTAATACCGGCCTGTTCAGCATGCTCCAAGCCGCTATAATTCCTGTCACCCCCTCCTCCGTTGAAACCAGGCTGCTGGCAACCGGTGATCACCACATCATCAATATAGACCCGATCATCGTCGGCAGAGGCATCAGCGCGGAATCGAAGGCGGGTGTTGGATGTAAATGGCCCTGCGATTACTACCTGGCCTGATGTATGCACCCCATTTGAAAATTGGGTTCCGGCATTAAAATCGCCGACTGTAGTGTAGCTCGAGCCCCCATTTGTGGAGATTTGAAGCCAAAAATCCTCGCCATTTTCAAAGCTAACCGCGTAGTAGGAAAAATCCACTGTCAGTTCGTCATAGGACGTCCAGTTCTGGTTGGTCGTAGACATAACAGAGGTATTGGTATTGTCGCGGAGGAGAATGCTGTAGGTCGGTGAATTGGCGTAGGTGGCGTTATTCGTCCGGACGCAATCCTCCCCTCCGTCGGTCCAGATACCGAATCCCGTTTGGAAGCCGTTGGAATTGATGGATACATAGGAACATTCTCCACCGCCTCCACAAGCGGCTAAACAGGATGCATTATACACTTCGGAACGGATACGGTCGCCCGGTTGGGGGCCGAAACCGTTGTTAAAATTGATGCCGATACCGTTAACCAGGTGGCAATAGCTCATGATGGTTCCGCCGTTAGTTGGCAAGGGGGCATTGCAGCCTTCACTATACCCTGCAGCGGGTCCGCAACCGTCTATCGCCGTATTGTTGCCATTCCACGCGCATGCATGTGTATGAGGGGATCCCAGGTTATGCCCGATTTCATGGGTAAGCACCTCCACCGTCCAGGAATAGGTGGGCACATTACTGTAAGTGGAATAAATACTGCTGTATCCCACGCCGTAATAGCCATTGCATAAAACGTCGAGATAAGCGATACCGCCAAGGTTATTGATGCCCACAAGGTGCGCGAGATCCCCGTTGTAAACGCCATTTTTAGCATTTCTGAACTGGTTGAGGTAGTCGCTGGAAGTAGGCCCTGTATATGGATCCACTACATCCCAGACATACAAATCATGCAGGACAAGGTTAATGGATTCATTGGTATACAGTGCTGAAACCTGACTGAATACGCCGGTCATATAGGACACGACATTGGCCACGCTTCCTTTGTTTTGGAAAAGCGTATAATCAGTTTCTACATACATGCGCACACAATTGTCCGGTCCGGATGAACGCTCAGCGGCGCCGGTTTCTTCGCCAATTCTGTGCAATTCCTCATCCGTGTAACATACAAAGCCCGGTGCTTCTTTGATGTCGGAGTTTTTAAAAAGGATATGGGTTTTATCTTGGCTGGCCGGCAGCGCTCCTATGGTAAAACGTTCATTACCATATTCAACCATGCCGATTATTTCACCATCGAACAAACTGAGGGTGACCAAAGATGCCGGATCATCCTGCACCATGCCCCAATAATGAACGCCTTTATCAGCATCGTAGGCAGCTCCCCCGGATGAAGCGGTGTGCACCTGAAATTCAGCAGAGAAATTTTTTGCAGGAATAAGGTCCAGCGTAATGATGCTGCCGTTCTCCCAGGGGAGTGTCAGGGAAATAGGAGCACCCGAGCGGGAAAGCAATTCCTGCATTTTAGGCGTATCCCAGGCTAACAAGGTCCAGTTTTGAAGGGCCTTCCTGGTTTCAGGTCGTTCGGCAGCCGGGGCAATTTGTTTGTTAAAAAGTGACAAGTTCAGAAATTCCTGTTTGGCTTTGGTTTGCACTACCAATGTAGGGATCGGTTTAACAGATTGACCAAAGATGGCCGTTGCCAGAAGCAGCAATGGAACGGAAAGAAAATGTTTAAACATAATCGGACTTGAAGATTTAAAAAAACGTGAATAAAATAAAGGTATTAAAGGCGTCACAAGGGTCAAATGTAATTAATGGCGGGCTAAAAGTGGAGCAATTATGTTTGCCATGTCAGGACATTTTCCTTTTTCCCGATTTTTGAGCAATAGGTCCCGTCACTTGGGAGACGCCCTCTTTTTTTATTTTCCCTTCCCTTTATCCGCTACTTTCGCCCCCCAACACTTTACAAAACCACCGTTTGCCGAAAAAATGAAGCCGGAGACCGGCTACCTTGCGACTTTCGGCCACCATTCCCCAATCACCAAATCCACCAATCACCACTTTCAATGATCCTCTCTGTCCAAGATGTCGTAAAAGCCTACGGCGACTACAAAGCAGTCAACCACGTCAGCCTGGACGTGCAAAAAGGTAGTGTTTTCGGGATGCTGGGCCCCAACGGCGCGGGCAAAACTTCGCTCATCCGGATGATTACCACCATCACAGCGCCCGATTCGGGGG
>JACMMM010000258.1 GCA_014379065.1 Saprospiraceae bacterium | reverse complement strand
TTGAGCTATGAATAGGAAGTGTTTAAAGATATGGGCTCTATAATTATTTGATTTTCACAAGAGAACGTGTGCATACAGTAGTCATTTAAAACCCCGTCCGTACCACTTTCTGCGTCCATTTTCCTGTCTCTCCCGCTATCGTGAGAAAATACATCCCTGTCATAATGGGCAGTGCGGGCTGCCACTCGTTCATGCCTTTTTGGACCTGAAGGGTTTCAGTCAAAACAGTTTGGCCGCTTAGGTTTGCCCAAGTCAGCAACAGCGTTTCCTCTTTTTCAGAGGAATAGGAAAGGCTCAGGTTTTCCCCGAATGGGTTGGGAGAAAGTTTGATTTGTGTACCGTCAAAGGCATTCGAAACACCAGAAAGGCTGCATCCAAAACCCGCCAATTGTTGTTCGAGTGAATTGTGCCGCGCCGTGACAAAGGCTTTCAAGCCCGCAATGTTGCCCCCGCCAGGCCCTCCGCCAATGTTGACATCCTGCGAGAGGTTTTGCTCGAAAAGCGTGTTGCTGTAAAACTTCAAGGTATCCGCCTGCACGGCTGGGCGGATGAGGTTGGCTAGTGCATCAATCCGGGCATCCAGGTGGGCATTGTCGAAATCGTCGAGCAATGCACAGAGACGGTCGGCAAGGCGTTTTTGTAAGGACGGATCTTGCCAAAGCCGGTTCATCATCGGGCGCTGGTTGGCAGGATTGGGAATATAGCCGATGGCCAAAGTTTTGAGGTTTGCGAGCGAAAGCCCCATGTTGAAATTGCCAAAAGCCTCGTTCACATCCCAGGTAGTCCATTCAAATTTGTCAGTGTCCTTGTTGTGGTAAAGAAAGTAGTTGTGACCGCTCCCGATATAACTGTCGAGGTTGACAAACAGATTGTGCGCAGCCCAATACGAGAACCACGAATCGAGATTCAAGTGCTGATCGAGACTATCCGCCAATTGAGCCGACGGGGTATTGTTCAATGCATTAAGGAGTTGCACTAAATCGCTCCAGTCATTCTCTGTCTCGTTGGTTTTTAACTCATAATCAGCCATATACAGCGACGGGTCAGCGCCTTTCCAGGTCAGTGTGCCGTGCGGGTCGCCCTTGAAAAGGTTGCCGCCTTTGTTCTCAAATCGGTCTTTGAGAAAGGTTTTGTTCACGTCTTCCACCACCGAGTACAGTCCCCAATAGTATCCATTGAGATACAGCCGGGCAAAGCTGGCACGGGGCGCGGCAATACCATGATCGTTAAGAAAATCGAGCATCAGCTTCTCGCGCAAGAGTGTGGGGTCTTTGAACGCATTGTTGAGCACCAATTTTTCAAGGCCATCCACTTCCTGGCTGTCCACATATTCTTCAAAATCAATGCGAAAGGGTTTCTTTTTACCTTGGTTGTTGTAAGAAGAATTGCCCTTGTACTTCACGCCGCAGCTGGGGTATGCCACGCCGTCCACCTCCAAGTCGCAACGCATGTATTGGTCGAGCGTGTAATTAGTTTTCAGGCTGTCGAGGAAGCCGGGCTGAGAGAAATTGAAGCGTATTTCGTGGATTTGGTTGTCGGCAAAAAATGCGTCGCCCGCTGTTTGGGAGCGAACTGTTGGGGAGAAAATCAGTAATGCGGAAACGAGGAGCAGGATAGTTTTGAATAAATATTTCATGTTCAGATGTTTAAAACTGTCGCGTTCGACCGACAATTGGCGGGCAAGTTTAATGATAAAACACGTCCTACTGCTTCGAGCCGCAGGACGGGTAGCAATTGGTTATAGTCTTGCCACTAATTGCACGAATTTGCACGAATCAACCTGAGTCTGTTATTGTTCCATCATCACCAGATTAGGCAGCGAATCCAATATCCATTGTCCAAAGTCTAACGTCCACTACAAACCACTTTTTGAATCGTTCTCCCCGATCCCCCGGCTATCTCTAGGAGGTACATTCCTGCCGAATTGGGCAGTTCTGGCTGCCATTCGTTTATCCCTTTTTGAGCGCGTAGGGTTTCGGTCAAGATAGTTTGACCACCCAAGTTTGTCCAATTCAAGTGCAAGGTTTCCGCATCTTTAGACAAATAAGATAAGGTCAAAGATTCGGCGAAGGGATTGGGAAAGAGTCCCACATTGTCGTGAAAAGAATTGGAAGCCTCAGGATATATGCGCCGAATAAGCGCACGGTCAGCCGGTTCGAGTGCTGAATCGTCAAGGGTGCCGCCAAGCATTCGGACATTGAGCAGCGTTTGTTGCCCAAGGCTGAAATCATTGGAAATCCGGGCGTTTTCGGTAAAAACCAGCTTCGCGCCGGGCGGTAAGTCCATGTAAATCTGTTGGTCGCCAAGGTCTTCTTTACAATAGGTCAAATTGAGCAATCCGTCCATCACGAGGGTCGCGTCGCGCTCCAAAGCGATGGTACTGCTGGGGCAAAGTACGAGCATCCCCGCACCGTCGTTGCCGTAGTAAAGCGTGTTGCCTTTCAACACCCGGAGCGCACTGCCCGTTCGGAACTGCATACAGGAGCGGGGATTATGCATTGTGATATGGCCGCCACCGTGACGGTACTCGCCACCGCCAGAAACCACAAAGTCAATAAAATTGGCGCAAAAATCTCCACCCATATTTACCAGATTTGCAATGTGCCGCACTGAGTCGCTACCTTCCACAAGCGCACCACGCAGGTTGGTGAAGGGTTGAATTTCAAGCGATTGAAACTCGTCTACCGTTAAATTAATTACTTGCTGTTGTGAAGCATTTGGCTCCGGAGCCGCCTCTACATAAGATTGGTGATTGTTGTCAGGATAGGTCGGCGCCGTATAGAGCATGAGGAAATTGGGAAAGAAACCATTGTTGGCTGCCTCCGCAACGTTTAGGGTGTATTCTCCATTGAAGTAATGAAAAGGCTGTGCTTTCACTTCCGTTACATACCCACCTGGCCAAATTTGGCCATTAATGAAAAGGTTATAGATATTGAGGTACTTGCCCGTTAAATCAGCCCCGGGCGGGAAACTGAATTTCAGGATAATTTCACGCAATCGTTGATCATCAAAATATTCGGTTGGGAAGCAGGTTTCGATACCATACCCTCCACAAAACCCTGTTCCATCCGTTTTTGCAAAGCCCGTTTGAAACCGAGTGGCTGCACCCGGCGTACCGAACGAATCGGGGATGGAAATGCCCACAAAAGCCCCACTGCAAATACCTTGCTCGCAGGCAGTCCCTTTGACCCATGAAACAGTGTCGGGAAACATATCTACACAGGCCGTGAGATTGTAAACCCAATTGGATTGCAGGGGCGGAAGTGCGGCAAGTTCGGAGGCTCGGACCCGGATAAAAATGGGCTCGGCTGGGTTGATCTGGTCCAAAGCGATTTTCATCCCGCTCCAAGGCCCCACCGGCCCGGCTGAAATGCAGCGTGTAGAATCCGCAACACCATCCCAAAAGCCATCAATGGTTTGGTAAATGTCCCAATCATCCGGTCGGATTTGTTGGCCAGCCTGCCCATATGGGCAAAAGTCTTGAAGGAATTGGGTAAAATCGGTGTAATAGCCTTGACCATGGGCAGTGGTACTAAAACAGCAAAGCAGAAGAAAGTAGATTTTTCGCATCGGATAGCGTTTTGAAGGTGAACATTTTGTTTACGCTCCAAAAGTAGACCACCCACTCTGGCCTTACCCGTTTTCAAATGCCAATCGCCGACACATCGCGCTGGGAAAATGAGGCTTTGACCAGCATGAGCAAAACCTAGTCTATGGGCCTATCTCCAAGCCCTGCTCCCCAAATCGCCATTTGCCCACCAGCGTTTTTTCGTAGGCGTTCTTCGACAGGTAATCGTAAAACTCCGAGCGCCGGATACCGTGCGCCCCAAGGCTGACGAGGTGCGGCGTTTCCACCTGACAGTCCACGAGCCAAAAGCCCGATTTTTCCAGCGCATGAACCAAGGTGATAAACCCTGCTTTGGAGGCATTTGGCAACAGCGCAAACATGCTTTCGCCAAAGAAAATCTTGCCTATAGCAATGCCGTAAAGCCCTCCGACGAGTTGTTCTCCTTCCCAAACTTCCACGCTGTGTGCCAGACCGCGCTCGTGCAAACGGGTGTACGTGGCGATGAACTGCTCGTTTATCCAAGTGCTGTCAGGGCCGGGTTCGTTGCGTGGCACCGCGGCACAGGCTTGAATGACAGCCCCGAAACAGGTGTCAAGCGAATAACGGAATTTGCCTTGGTTGAAGATGGAGCGCATACTCTTGTGTATGCGTAAATCTTTGGGAAACAACACAAACCGAGGGTCGGGCGTGAACCAGAAATAATGCCCGCCGTCTTCAAACCAGGGGAACATACCGTTGGCGTAGCCTAAGAGCGTACGGTCTTCGTGCAGGTCGGCACTCACCGCCACAAGCCCGCTCGGTTCCGCCCGCTCAGGCCGGGGGAACACGCGATAATCGTCGTCGGGGAGGTAGAAAACGGGCATTTACGCTTAGATCTAAACCTACGAGGTTTTTCAATTAAAAACGGCGGCAAGTGCTGATTGCCCCTGCCGCCGTTGTCAAAAAAACGTGCTGAAACGTTTGCTGTCTGAAATTACTTGATCGAAACCACTTTGGTCTTCGCCCATTGGTCGCCGAGGCGTAGGCCCTTGTCATTGGTGAGCAACACGATGAGCTCAATCAATGGGAAAAGCGGAATCCACAGCACGATGTTGCGGATGATGCCGGGACCCCAGTTGTTGGTGAGGGGCGTACCGTCTTCCGTCACAGCGCGTAGGCCCATGGCCTTTTTGCCAATGCTTTGCCCGTCGAGGAACGGCAGCGAGTCACGGGTGAGGCCATAGGCCACTGCGGCGATCCAGCCAGCGATGGGGACAAAGCTCATTAAACCAATGAGAATCACGTCAATGAGGTAGGCAACGATCCGATTGCCGTTTTCAGCTTTACGGAGTTCTGGGGTGCCAGATTGGTCGAGAATTTCCATGATAAAGAAAATAGGATTTGGTGAAAAAATATCTGTTTTTGGATGTTGGACTTTGGACATTAGACTTTGGACTTAATCAGTGCAATTGTGATCCAAAGTCTAATGTCCAATATCCAAAGTCCAAGGTCTAATTTTCTTCTACCTCCGCCGATAGCCCCCGGTCAATTAACGCTTCGC
>JACMMM010000257.1 GCA_014379065.1 Saprospiraceae bacterium | reverse complement strand
TCCATAGTCCATAGTCCAACGTCTAAAGTCCATAGTCCATAGTCCAACGTCTAAAGTCCAAAGTCCAACGTCTACCTTTGACGCATGAAACACCTACTCCTTTACTTGTCTATTGCAGGCTTTTTTGCTTGTTCCGAGTCTCCCAAAAATGCAGGAGGCACTCCTAAAAATGAATCTTATGCAACGTTCGAGTTCAGCCGTGAACCCGCCGTTATGGACATGCGAGACCCGTCCAATTGGTGTGCTGCCAACTTAGGGGAGGCTGCGCTCATCAATGCTGACCCCAAAAATTTCTATCGCCGTTTGTTTGCGTTTGGCGACGTCCCCCTTAGGGTGGTTATAGACCTCGGCCACCAGTCAGCTGCGTTCATGCTCTACAAATCCGGTAATCATGTAGCTATTTGCACTAGCGACAACTTTCCAACCTGTCTTTCCAACAAAGCCAATTTCCAGATTTCTCCCGATGGGATTTCTTTCCGATACGACAATAAAAGGGACATCAGCTGCGACGTATACTTACAAACTTTGCCTAATGGGCTCCAAATTGCCCTAGATCTTCCGCTCAATGGCGGCCATGGGCTGGCAGTAGTGCGATGTGATGCTTGTAAATAGCATAAAGTATTGATTTCCACGAAGGTTTTGCCTATTTGCAAATGGTTTAGACGAGCAGATAAGAAGGATTTAAAAAACCGTCATTTCTTTGCATTCTCTAAATTTATAGGGTAAATCTATTCTTGCTCCCTGCTCCTTGGGAGATTATCTCGTTCCTATGAACAAACACTACCTCTCAGTGGCTCTCTTGAGCCTATTATCGCTCGCTTCTTGCAAAAACACACCTGCTGCGCCACCAAAGCCGGCTACTCCTTCAACCAGCGAAGACTCTACCAAGTCATCAACACCCGACCCTAACGACCTCCTTCGTACATTGCAAGGCCGGTGGCAGAGCGAACAGGATGCCGCTTACACACTTGAAATCGCAGACATCCAAATGCGTCACTATAACGGCGGCCAACTCAGCTACCAAAGCACGATAGAAGTTGATGGCGCTTGCGAAATCTATGTGTGCAAACTTGATAGCGTGGACACCTCTGACGGCTGGTGTTTTACAGAAACCACAGTCGAACAAGGGAAAAATGGCGCACAGTGCAACTTTGTAGTGGTTTGCGACACATCACGGCTTCAATACAGATCGCTCAGTAGCGGAGGTTCGGGGCTGTCTTTCAAAAAAATTCAATAGCCATCAACGCGGGGTTCTGGGGGAGTTTTACATTCGCAGCGTGAATTACCCCCTCGCGTTCATAAGGATGCTTCGGCTTCCCAACCTGCTCATTGTGTACCTCACGCAATATGTGCCGTATTGGTTTGCCCTCCGCCCGGCGCTGTTAAAGGCCGGGGGGATTCCATTGCTTACCGAGCACACGTTCAATCTCATTGCTGCTGCCACAGTACTTACCACCTTGGCTGGCTATATCCTCAACGATTACTACGACCGAAATATTGACGCGATGAACAGGCCTCGAAGGGCTGTTTGGGGGCGGGTTTTGTCCCCTTATTTTGCATTGATATTGTACACCTTGGTAGTAGGATGTGCACATTGGTTGGCATTTCTGATTGACCAAGAACTCCACCCTCGCGATCATTGGCCCTTATGGGTATTTCCAGGCATTTCGTTCCTGCTTTTTCTCTATGCATGGGTATTGAAATGCACGGCTTTGATGGGCAATTTACTCGTTTCAGTGCTTTGCGCTCTGGTCCCTGTAGTCATGCTTTTGCCGGAGCAAAGGGCCATTTGGCTCACCTCTTTCGTTCAGCCTGATGCAATTCAGCAGGCCGTAGCACTGGTGTGGCTTTATGCGCTTTTTGCGTTCTTTTCCAATCTTTTGCGCGAACAGATCAAAGATCTCGAAGACTTTCAAGGGGATGCCGCCTGCGGCTGCTACACGCTTGCTGTGCTGAAAGGGCCAAGTTTTGCTAAAAAGCCTGCAGGGATGACCGGATTGCTGCTAAGCCTCTTTGTCGGCCTACTGTTGATTTTCTGGCAGCAAACAGGCGCGCCAGAGTGGCAAGTGGGCACTGGAGCGCTCCTTTTGTTTTTGCCTGCACTTTTTGCTACGTTTATCCTGTACCGTGCCAAGGGCAAACCAGATTTTGCCCGTGCCAGTATTTTGGTCAAGATCGTCATGTTTGCCGGGGTTTTTTTGCTGCTCCGTAATTGGCCAGAAGATATTGTAGGCGCGGCACAACACTATTTGGAACTATGGACTTTAGACGTTGGACATTAGACCAGTCGAATGTCCAACATCCAAAGTCCAAAGTCCAAAGTCCTACGTCCGAAGTCCATAGTCCAACATCCAACATCCAAAGTCCAACGTCCAATGTCCATCATCCAACGTCCCCTCATCCTCGCTTCTAAAAGTCCGCGCCGAAGTCAACTCTTGCGCGAGGCAGGCTTTAGTTTCACGCTGCAAACTTTTGACGTGGACGAATCTTTCCCTCCCGAAATGCCACCCGAAGAAGTTGCTCCTTGGCTCGCCCAGCGAAAAGCCCAAGCGGCAGCGCATTTGATTCAAGAAGATGAAATCATTCTCGCAGCAGATTCGGTGGTAATCCTGGACGGAAAAATTTACAATAAACCTGCCGATTATGAGGAGGCGTTTAACATGATTCGCGCCCTTTCTGGGCGTCAGCATACAGTGGTAACCGGCGTTTGTCTGCTTTCAAAAGAGAAAGAAAAAGTGTTTGCGGGGCTTACAAAAGTGTGGTTCTCAGAACTTTCTGACGATGAGATTGACTATTATATCCGTACTTGCGAACCCTTTGACAAGGCCGGGTCTTATGGCGCACAAGATTGGATTGGCCATTGCAAAATCACCCGAATAGAGGGCACTTTTCAAAATGTCATGGGCTTGCCCGTGGATTTGGTGTACGCGGCGTTGAGGGGTTTTTAGTGCCAAAATTAGGTTGGCCACTAATTGCACTAATTTTCACGAAACAGATATTTTAGTGTAAATTAGTGCAATTAGTGGCTAAAATCAAAAAAATTTCCATGAATTCATTGTCTGTCAGACCATTAAGCGAAGCCCACATCCCATTGATCACGCAGTATTGGCTGGGTTCTGACCCTGCTTTTCTGCAAGGCATGGGCGTAGATTTGGACAAAATGCCTGGCCAATCGGAATGGGAAAAATCGTTGCTGGAACAATTAAGCCAGCCTATCCCAGATAAAAAATCCTATTGCATCATTTGGCAGGTAGATGATCAAGCAGTCGGCCATTCCAACATCAATAAGATTCAATTGGGTGAGGAGGCCTACATGCATTTACACTTGTGGAGGACAAACCTTCGACAAAAAGGGATGGGAACAGATTTTGTCAAACTGACCTTGCCCCACTTTTTTGAAAACTACCATTTGAAAACCCTGTATTGTGAGCCATATTCCTTGAACCCTGCACCCAATAAAACCCTGGAAAAAGTCGGGTTTCAATTTGTAAAAGAATACGTGACTACACCGGGATGGCTTAATTTTGAGCAGCCCGTGAACCTGTGGGAACTGAGCCGCGAAAGATTCTTAAGCCTCCCATGAGGATAATTTTCACCGTTACAAACGACCTTACCTACGACCAGCGGATGCACCGCATCTGCGGCACCTTGGCTGCGAATGGCCATGTGGTGACGCTTGTAGGCCGTGCTTTACCGCGTTCTATCCCATTGGAAACCAAGCCTTTTGAGCAAAAACGGCTACCCTGTTTTTTTCATAAAGGCTTTCCATTTTACGCCGAATACAACCTGCGGCTTTTCCTGTTTTTGCTTTTTGCCCGTTACGAGGCAGTGTGCTCTATTGATTTAGATAGCCTGCCAGCGGGGTGTTTTGCTTCCCTTATTCGTCGAAAGAAGCGCGTGTTCGATGCGCATGAGTACTTCACTGAAGTCCCTGAAGTCGTTCATCGCCCCTTTGTGAAATTTTTTTGGGGCAGGGTGGCCCGGATTTGCCTGCCTTTTTACCATCATGCATATACGGTTGGCCCGGCGCTTGCCCGGATTTTTGAGGAAAAATATGGGTTGAAATTCGGGGTGGTACGGAATGTACCCGTCAACATTGTAACAGATTTGACAATCCCGAAAAAATCGGGATTGTCAAATCTACAACCTTGGCGCATGCTATATCAAGGCGCACTCAATGAAGGCCGTGGCATCGAGGCAATGTTGGACGCAATGCAACATCTTGAAAACGTGCAACTTGTGCTGGCTGGGGAAGGAGATCTTTCTTCCACGCTTCTACAAAAAGCCAAGGATTTGCAATTGGGGGATCGGGTTGTTTTTCTTGGTTATGTAAAGCCAGACGACCTAAAAACCATAACGGCCCAAGCATGGCTGGGCCTCAACCTTTTGGAAAATCGGGGGCTTTCCTATTACTATTCTCTCGCCAACAAATTCTTTGATTGTGTACAAGCAGGCGTGCCGGTGCTGACCATGGATTTCCCTGAATACCGGGCGCTCAATGCACAATATGAAGTGGCCATTTTGTTGCACGAATTGAGTCCTCAAATAGTAGCAAAGGCCATTCGTTCTTTGTTGGAAGACAAAAATTTGTACGAAAGACTAAGGCAAAACTGTCTTTCCGCTCGGGAGGAGTGGAATTGGGAACGCGAGCAGAATACCTTGCTCGAGATTTGGCAGCAAGTGGAACATGGTTGATTGGATGTGAAGAATTGCTTTTGGGCGACAATCCGGGGCGTATTTCGGGGCCTCTTTCCAAAAGAACGTATGTTCGCCCTCCGATTTCAAAAGACTTCCATCCTTTACTGTTTTCAATGAAGAATTTATTCAAACTTTCCTGCGCCGTCGCTTTTCTGTTGACTGCCAAAATTGCATTTTCCCAAGACTTCAATTACCAACTCCGTGCTACTATGGACTTTCCGGGCCAAGTGCTTGCCAATGTGTGCGGCTATTGGCAGAACGGCCAGGAATATGCCCTGCTCGGCGGCTCTAAAGGGATGATTATCGTGGATATTACCAATCCAGCATCGCCGCAGCAAATTGTGCAAATCCCTGCGCCGGAAGGGGCTGTAAACAATGGTAGCTCTTGGAAAGAAATCAAGGTTTATCAACACTATGCTTACCTCGTGACCGAAGCTGGAGGTGGAGTACAAATCATTGATCTTTCTAACCTCCCAAGTGCAACACTGGTTTATCATTTGTATAAGGGCGATGGAGCAATAGCAGGTGACCTTGACGAAATACACGCCTTACACATTGACGTGACAAAGGGTTACCTCTACACCTATGGCGGCAATACTGCCCAAGGCGGCACTAATGTCTTTGACATCAAAACTGACCCTTACAATCCTAAATATGTGGGTAGTTTTCAACAACTTGGCTACATTCACGATGGTTATGTAGACAACGATACACTTTACGCATGTCATATCAATGCTGGTATCATGTCAATGGTGGATATGACGGACAAAGCGAACCCCACAGTGCTGGGAACCGTAGAAACCCCGGGCAGGTTCGCGCACAATTCTTGGATAACAAGTGACCGCACACATGTGCTTACCACAGATGAAAAAGCTCCCTCTTTTCTTACTGCTTATGATATAAGCGACCCCTCAGATATTAGAGAACTGGATCGTGTTTCGCCCAATAATGGCAACGGAACCTATGTGCACAATACCCACATTATCAACGATTATGCCGTTACATCCTGGTACACGAGCGGGGTGTTGACCGTAGATGCGCATCGGCCTGAAAATCTTGTTATTGTTGGGCAATATGATACCTATACTGGTAACACCCTTGAATTTAAAGGCTGCTGGGGTGCATTCCCCTTTTTCCCTTCTGGCACGGTTGTCACCACTGACATTGATCCCGGCCAATTGACCGTCTTGACCCCAACGTACAAACGTGCATGCTATCTTGAAGGAAAAATCACCTACGGCTGTACTGGTCAACCGCTTGTGGGCGCTTCGATAAAGATAAATGGCAGCACGGATCCTATAAAAATTGGGCTTACAAAGGCCAATGGTCTTTACAAGACTGGCCAGTTTACACCTGGCAACTTCACAGCTACTATTTCTGCTCCCGGTTTGTTATCCAAAACGGTCAACATCACGCTGGCAACAGGCCAAATCACCGAACTCAATGTGACCTTGGATGCTGGTCAGGTTTTTACAGCCAACGGCGTGGTTACAGAAGTCGGCACGAATGCCCCCATTGCCAATGCCCAGGTAACCTTGAAGAGCGCAGCCAATTCTTATACCCTGACAACCAATGCAAACGGTCAATTCAACCTCGATTGTGTGCCTGGAGGCGTTTACACGGCCACGGCTGGAAAATGGGGGTATCTGGTAAAATCAGTGCCTGTGAATCAATTAGGTACTACCCTGATACAACTCACGAAGGGCTATTATGATGACTTCGCCACTGATCAAGGATGGACGACTGCAAGCGCGGCTGTTGCTGGCGATTGGGTACGCGGTGAGCCAGATGGAACCACCAATCAAGGCAATCTCGTGAATCCTGAATTTGATATGAATACGGACAACAACGACCAATGTTACATGACAGGAAATGGCGGTGGGGCTGCTGGCAGCAATGATGTGGACAACGGCAAGGTTTCGCTCTTTACGCCCGTTATGAAACTGGCTGGCTATCAGGATGCGGTGCTTTCATACTATTTTTGGTTTTACAATGCAACGACCCAAGGGAACCCTCCCAACGACAAGTTTGAAGTGGATATCCTAAATGGCAACCAAACGATCCATGTTTCAACGGAAACCGTATCGCAAAGTGCCTGGCGTTATTCTGGTGAAATTCATTTGAAAGATTACACCACGCTGAGCGACAATATCCGAATTGAATTTTCAGCGACGGATGTGCCTGAGGGCAACTGGCTGGAAAGTGCCCTTGATATTTTCAAGGTAACACCATCCACAGTAGGTGTTCAGCCGGATTTAGATGATTCAGCGACCCTATTCGTTTCGCCAAATCCATCGGCGTCCGATTTTTCTATCCAATTCTCTTGGGAAAATGCGGAGGAGACTCCAATATTAGAAGTCCGTAACCTGTTGGGACAAGTTGTTTTCTCGAAAAAACTTGCTTCCAAATCAGGTCTTGCATCCATTGGAAACCATTGGGATGCAGGCGTTTA